>JBJSYX010000068.1:0-16389 GCA_046090005.1 Methylomonas sp.
AATTTCAATTCGATTTTCTTCAGTTAAGGTGGTTAGTTCCAACTGTAACCGCCCCCATTCAACTTCTTAATCATCCAGTTCTTTTTCCTTTTTCTGGATTTCCATAAATACTTGGCGAAACTGATATTTGCTATAAATCACAGCGATAGCTGATAGCAACAGCATGATAATCAATAAAACCAGCAGGACATTTTTTGCAGCAGCCACTAAAGTTTCTCCGCCACCCGCATCACAGCACTACGCGATCGCGGATTTTGTTTTAACTCATCCGATTGAGCTTTGATTGACTGTCCCATTTTTTTTAACTGTCCTCGTTCAATATCCTGCTCTTTTATCGGCAATTTACCTGGATTATGTTTTCTCCCAGATTCATCACGGATAAAACGTTTTACTATTCGGTCTTCCAAAGAGTGAAAAGCAATCACAACTAGTCGACCTTGCGGCGCTAAAACATCAATCGCTTGGTTTAAACCCGATTTTATTTGCTCAAGTTCTTGATTAACTTCAATCCTAATTGCCTGAAAAGAACGAGTCGCAGGATGTTTGTATTTATCGCGAAACGGCACAGCGTTATCAATTAACTTAGCCAACTCTAAAGTAGTTTTTACTGGCGAAGTTTGTCGTTGTTCTACGATTGCTCTAGCAATACGTCTTGCAAACCGTTCATCTCCATAATCAAACAATACTTGAACTAAATCTTGCTCATCCACTTGAGCTAAATATTCGGCTGCTGATCTGCCTCGCGTAGTATCCATTCGCATATCTAAAGGACCGTTACGCATAAAACTAAAGCCCCGTTCAGCAACATCCAGTTGCGGCGATGAAACGCCTAAATCCATCAATATCCCATCAACTTTGCCTAGATAACCTTGCTGATAGCAAACATTTGCCAATTCATCAAAACAACCATGATGCAAATGAAAACGGCTATCTTGTCGTAAATGATTAGCTTCATGGCTATTTATGGCATCTATATCGCGATCAAATGCTAATAATCTGCCGTTTTGCCCCAGTTGCTGAAGAATGCCTTCACTGTGTCCACCACGACCAAAGGTACAATCGACGTAGATACCGTCTTCTTTAATATTCAGTGCTTGTAACGACTCTCGATACAAAACTGATTGATGCTGTTTTTCCGACATCAAAATGATAGAGAGCCAAGCTCATCTAAACCTTCATTATCACTGCCATCAAGCCATTGTTGCTCTTTAGATTGCCAAGCAACTTCATTCCAAATTTCAAATTTATTCAATTGCCCAACCAAAACGATATGTTTTTCCATGCCAGCAAATTCGCGTAATTTTTCGGGTAGTAACAAGCGGCCTTGACTATCCATTTCACACTCAGAAGCATTGCCGATAACAAACCGCCTTAATTTGCCTGCCATTTTATTTAATGTAGGTAATTTGCTAATGGTTTGCTCTAATTTTTCCCACTCAGGCAAGGGATATAACCATAAACATCCAGGCTCACCGACACATCGATCATCAACCGCAACAGTAACAACCAGTTGGCGATCACAACACTCCTGCAACTCTTCTCTATAACGGGTTGGAATTGTTATACGCCCTTTCGGATCTAAATTGATTGAACTTATGCCTCGGAACAAGGTCTTTACTCCTAAAAATTCCCTTTTAATCCACTTTTAATCATTTTTGGTCACTATAGATTTCAAAATGATTAGAGTCAAGCGCTATACAAACTAAATTCTTTCTTTTTTTTACAATGACTTAGATGTTTTTGGCGTACTGCGAGCGATTTGATGTTGATAAAAAAATAAAGTTGATTTTTATCAGAACTTTAATAGTTTTTATTGATGTGGAATATCATATTTTTAGTAATGAAAAAAGCTGAGTATCCCAAACCTATCCCATCTATACGATTTTCAAATACAAATAATTTACAAAATTTGTCAGCTTTCTTTTCTGCCATTGTTTGACAATCCAAGATTAGCTGGAAAGCTTAGCAGCAGAATTTGGTTTCCTTCTGGGAGTAAGCATCATGACAAACACACAACAACTTAATAGTTCAACTTTAATCAACCAAATCATTGATATTACTTATGAAAAAATGATTGATGATTACCGTGTTAACCGTTTTTTTAACAATAGACCTTTAACGGAACAAACATCACCACTGAAAAATTACGTTAATGCTGTAATTAGCAAATCCAAATTACATGAAGACGAAGCACTGGAATTGTTGAATGACTACTTTTCTGCCTCTTTTGCCAGAAATAACAGTAAACCCAGCCTCGTGACGGGAACTGATTTTGGCTTTTTATTAGATATTGTCGGTGGCCAAGAGATTCGCCCAATTACCTTGTTATGTGAAAGCCACTCATTTTTGATGAAATTATTGCCCGATGACTCACATTTTGACGTCTTTATAGAGCATTTAAACGGCACACTAGCCGAACTGAATGTTACTTCAGAACTTAAAAGCCAATTGTTAAGCTTGGCAGAACGTGGACGGGAAGGATTTCTTGGAAGAGGCCGCACCTACATGAAAGCGGCTTAAAACAGATTCTAAAGAGCGGGGCTTGCTAAATCAGCCCCGCCTTTATACTTGAAGCTTTATTTTTTGATATACAAATCAGTAATAGTCCCTTCAATCATCTCCGCCGCAAAAGCAAAGCTTTCTGACAGGGTAGGGTGAGCATGAATCGTTAAGCTAATATCTTGTGCATCGGCGCCCATTTCCAACGCCAACACCGCTTCAGCAATTAATTCACCAGCACCAGGACCAACAAAACCTGCGCCTAATAAGCGGCCACTGTTTTTATCGGTAATAATTTTGGTTAAACCTTCATTTCGACCTAGCGCCAAAGAACGACCACTGGCCGCCCAAGGGAACACGGCTTTTTCGTAGTCAACACCCTGTTGTTGCGCTTGGCTTTCTGACAAGCCCATCCATGCCACTTCTGGATCAGTATAAGCAACTGACGGAATAGTTAAGGCATCAAACCCAGCTTTATGACCACTAATCACTTCAGCAGCAATTTTGCCTTCATAACTGGCTTTATGCGCCAACATCGGATTACCAACAATGTCACCAATCGCAAAAATATGGGCAACATTGGTACGCTGTTGTTTATCAACCGCAATAAAACCAGCCTCATCAACATTAACGCCCGCTTTATCAGCATCAATCAATTTGCCATTCGGTCTACGACCAACTGCGACTAAAACCGCATCAAATAATTCTGATTCTGGTGCATTTTTGCCTTCCAGAACTACTTTCAAACCATCATCTGTAGCTTCAATCGCTTTAACACTGGTTTGCAACCAAAGGTTGTCGTATTGTTTTTTGATTCGGCGCTGTAATGGTGTCACTAAATCTTTATCGCAACCCGGAATGATTTGGTCTTGCAACTCCACCACGCTGATTTTCGAACCCAAAGCGTGATAAACCGTCGCCATTTCCAAGCCGATAATACCGCCACCGACAATCAACAATTTATCTGGAATTGATTTTAATTCCAAAGCATCGGTCGAATTCCACAACCGCGAATCGTCATTAGGAAAGCTTGGGATTTTGGTTGGATGAGAACCCGCCGCGATAATCGCGTTATCAAATCTGATGGTTTGGGTGCCATTTTCACCCTCAACAACTAAGCTATTCGCAGAAGCAAATTTGCCAACACCTTGAATCAAGGTAATGTTGCGTTGCTTAACCAGCCGGGCCAAACCTTGATTTAGACCTTGGCTAACGCTTTGTTTCCAAACCCTAATTTTATCCAAATCAATACTTGGTTTACCGAAACTGACACCGTGTTCAGCAAGCGCTTCAGATTCGTGCAAAATTTGTGCAACATGCAATAAAGCTTTCGATGGAATACAACCAACATTCAGACAAACGCCACCTAAAACCGGATAACGCTCAACCAAAACCACTTTCTTGCCTAAATCAGCAGCGCGAAACGCAGCGGTATAACCGCCTGGGCCACCGCCGAGTACTAATACTTCAGCATGAATCTCTGCATTGTTTGTCATTCGCTTCTCCTACAGCAATAAGCGACGAATATCGCCGAGATAGCTCTTCAAGGCTTCCATAAACCGCGCACCTTCAGCACCATCAATCACGCGATGATCATAGCTAATATCTAAAGGCAACATCAATTTCGGATCAAAGTCAGTACCGTTCCAAACTGGCTGCATTTTGGCGCGAGTCACACCTAAAATCGCCACCTCTGGGGCATTTACAATCGGGGTAAACGCTGTTCCACCAATGCCGCCCAAGCTGGAAATAGTCATACAACCACCTTGCATATCAGCTGGTTTTAACTTGCCTTGTCTTGCCAATTCACTCTTTTCGGCTAATTCAGCTGACAATTGGAAAATGCCTTTTTTATCAACATCGCGAATGACAGGAACAACCAAGCCATTCGGGGTATCAACCGCAATCCCGATATGGAAGTATTTTTTGTAAATCAGTTTCTCGCCATCGGCTGACAACGAGCTATTGAAAGCAGGATATTTTTGCATCGCTGCAACCAACGCTTTCATGATAAAGATTAAACCGGTGACTTTAACCGCCTCTTTCGCTAAGCCGCTGTTGACTGCTTTACGGAAATCTTCCATCGCGCCAATATCAACTTCATCGTGATAAGTGACTAATGGCAAATTCAACCAGACTCGGGTCAAATTTTGACCGGTTAAGCGTTTGATTTTGCTTAATTGCTTTTCTTCAACTTCGCCAAACTGAGTGAAATCGACAGCCGGAATCGATGGAATACCAGAGCCACTTGCTGTCGCAGGGGAGGCCATCACTTGTTTGACGTAGTTTTTGACATCATCTTTTAAATAACGACCTTTAGGACCACTACCGGTTGGAATTTTGCTTAAATCAACACCTAATTCACGCGCAAATAAACGTACACTGGGCGTTGCATGTGGTTTGTGACCATTGTTATTAACGACTGCAGTAACCGGCGCGGGCGCAGCCGCTGGTTTAGCCACTTCAACTTTCGGCGCTTCAACCACAGGGGGCGGCTCAGCCACTGGCGCAGGAGCGGGTGCTGGCTCGGGAACCGCTGTAACTGGTGCCGCATCAGCGACTTCCAAGGTTGCAATCAAAGTACCTTCGGTAACTTTATCGCCAACTTTGATATGCAGCTGAGTAATTTTACCAGCAGCACTAGACGGTAAATCCATTGTAGCTTTGTCGGTTTCCATCACAGCCAAAGTTTGCTCAACTGCAACTTGGTCGCCAACGTTAACTAAGACTTCGATAATGTCGATGTCAGCAACATTGCCCAAATCTGGGACTTTAATTTCGATTACAGAACTCATTTCGCAGCTTCCGTTAAATCAACCAAGGTGCGGTTGTTTCTGGGTTGATGTTGTATTTCGCAATCGCCACTTCGACTTTTGCCGCATCAAATTCACCGTTTAATACCAAGCTATGCAAGGCGGCCACAGTGACATGATAACGATCGACTTCAAAGAAGCTACGCAATTTAGCGCGGGTATCGGAACGACCGAAACCATCAGTACCTAATACAGTGTAAGACTGCTTGATATAAGGACGAATCTGTTCAGCAAAGGCACGCATATAGTCAGTTGCAGCAATCACAGGGCCTTTGGTATCGGCTAAGCAACGCTCAACATGGGAAATACGTGGCGTTTCAGTTGGATGTAATCGATTCCAACGCTCACAACTTTGACCGTCACGACCCAACTCGGTAAAGCTTGGGCAGCTCCACAAGTCAGCATCAACCCCCCAATCATCACGCAACAATTTCGCAGCTTCGATGACTTCGATAAAGATGGTGCCAGAACCGAGCAATTGAACTCTTGGTTTTTTGCTGTTCGCGCCTTTTTTGAACAAGTACATCCCTTTCAAAATGTCATCATTGACACCTTCTGGGGTTGCAGGTTGTTCGTAGTTTTCGTTCATCAAAGTGATGTAGTAGAAAATATCTTCCTGCTCGACATACATGCGGCGTAAACCGTCATGGATAATCACCGCTAATTCACCAGCAAACGTTGGGTCATATGAATAGCAGTTTGGCACAGTGGCTGACATCAAATGGCTATGACCATCTTCATGTTGCAAACCTTCGCCATTCAATGTGGTTCTACCCGCTGTACCGCCCAACAAGAAACCGCGAGTACGTTGATCAGCCGCCGCCCAAATCAAATCGCCAACCCGTTGGAAACCAAACATAGAGTAATAGATAAAGAACGGAATCATCGGTACGCCGTGTGTTGAATAGGCTGTACCAGCGGCAATCCAGTCACACAAACCACCAGCTTCGTTAATTCCTTCTTGTAAAACCTGACCGTGCTTGTCCTCTTTATAGAACATCAACTGTTCAGCGTCTTGCGGGGTATAAAGCTGACCGACTTGTGACCAGATACCCAGTTGTCTGAACATGCCTTCCATACCAAAGGTACGCGATTCATCAGGCACAATCGGCACAATGCGTTTACCGATTTGTTTGTCTTTAACCAGAATGTTCAAAATCCGCACAAATGCCATGGTGGTGGAGATTTCATGACCTTCGCCAGTGCCTTCCAACATCGCTTTAAACGCTGTCAAAGCTGGGATTTCTAATGGGTAAGATTTAGCGCGTCTGGCTGGCAAATAACCACCTAAATCAACACGACGCTGACGCATATATTTCAATGCTTCTGAATCTTCGGGGAAACGAATGTAAGGCAGATTAACCAATTCTTCATCAGTCACTGGCAATTGATAACGATCACGAATCAATTTAATTGACTCCATGCTCATTTTTTTCTGTTGGTGACTGGTGTTTTGCGCTTGGCCGGAATCACCCATGCCGTAACCTTTAATGGTTTTCGCCAAAACCACGGTCGGTTGATTTTTATGATTTACTGCTGCATTAAACGCGGCAAAGACTTTAATCGGGTCGTGACCACCACGATTTAATTCCCAAATATCACGGTCGGTATAGTCTTTAACCAATTCTTGCAATTCAGGGGTATTGAAGAAATGTTCACGAACATAAGCACCGTCTTTGGATTTGAACGTTTGATAATCACCGTCAACACATTCCATCATCCGTTTAACGACCAAGCCATTTTTATCACGGGCTAACAACGCATCCCAACGACGCCCCCAAATCACTTTGATGACGTTCCAGTTAGCACCGCGGAAGTTGCCTTCTAATTCTTGAATGATTTTGCCGTTACCACGCACCGGCCCATCCAAGCGCTGTAAGTTGCAGTTAACCACGAAAATCAGATTATCCAATTTCTCACGACCCGCCATACCAATCGCGCCCAAGGTTTCTGGTTCATCAGTTTCACCGTCACCTAAAAACGCCCAAACTTTACGACCATCGGTATTAGCGAAGCCACGATCTTGCATATAACGCATGAAACGGGCTTGGTAAATCGCCATGATTGGGCCTAAGCCCATAGAAACGGTTGGGAACTGCCAAAAATCAGGCATCAACCAAGGATGTGGATAAGACGATAGACCTTTACCACCAACTTCTTGGCGGAAGCTATCCATCTGATCGTCGCTTAAACGACCTAATAAAAAGGCATGAGCGTAAATACCTGGCGAAGAATGACCTTGAGAGAAAATTAAATCGCCGCCGTGTTTTTCAGAAGGCGCATTCCAGAAATGATTTTGACCGACATCGTACAAAGTAACCGCAGAAGCAAAACTAGCGATATGACCACCAACGTTGGTGTATTTATTGGCACGAAGCACCATCATCATCGCATTCCAACGCACATAAGAACGAACGGTACGCTCCAAATCGGTATTGCCGGGGAATTTTGGCTGTTTGTCGATGGTAACGGTATTGACGTAAGGCGTAGTGGCACTGAAAGGAATGTCTAAGCCAGATTGTCTGGCGGTACTTACTAATTTTTCAATCAGAAAACTAGCGCGATCGCTACCTTCTTTTTCGATAACCGATTCGAGCGCTTCCATCCACTCGCGGGTTTCTTCAGGGTCAATATCGTGTAATCCGTTAACGTCGGTGTTTAAGCTGTTATTCATTACGAGGCCTGGGAAAAATCGTTGGACTATCCGTAAAAAGGATACCCGAAAAGCCCGCTTTCAGCATGTTTTTTTCCGATTTATACAGGTTTCATTAAGCAAAAATCGGCAATTTATCGATTAGCAACGCTATGAACTGCAAGACAACATCGAACATCCCGCCCGCTGTTTAGCCCAATCAGGGCGTTTTTCGGCAAATGGTTGCTTACCTGTTTGCTCATCATAAGGTCGGCGTAATACGTTTAATAATTCACGCACACCACTAAAATCGCCATGCTCTGCTTGATCAATCGCCAGTTGCGCTAAATAGTTTCGTAATACATATTTAGGATTCACCGCATTCATCGCTGCTTGTCGCTGTTGATTAGACCACCCATCCACTTTAAGCCGCTGACGATAATCATTCAGCCAAGATTCGGCGATTGTTTTGACTTCCGCATTGAGCGGCGCATAGCTACTGGCCTGCAAAAGTGCCTCAAAGCTTGCCGTAGCATCATCAAAATCCAACTCAGCCAACCCCCGATAAAACAAAGTCATATCGGTTTCAGCGGTTTTTAACAGCTTCAACAAATCGGCTACCAAACTATCATCAGTTTGCGGATTAAAATTACGCAAACCCAGTTTGTTTGCCATATTGGTTTGCCAGGCTTGCTCAAACTGACGACTATAAACAGTTAATGCCTGCTGCAAAGGCTCCACTTGCTCAATCAACGGATAAATCGCGTTCGCCAATTGCACTAAATTCCAATAAGCAATCTGCGGTTGATTGCCAAAACGATAACGCCGACCGTTGGCATCGGTGGTATTCGGCGTCCAATCAGGATCATAATTTTCCAACCAGCCATACGGGCCATAATCAATGGTTAAGCCCAAAATCGACATATTGTCGGTATTCATTACCCCATGAACGAAGCCAACTCGCTGCCAATGGGCAATCATTTCAGCAGTTTTGCGACACACTTCTTCAAACCATTGCAGATAAACGTCACGCGACGGCTCACCCAAATAAGAAAAATCATTACGTATCGTGAAATCGACCAAGGTTTTTAATGTAGCAAAATCCTGCCGCGCACTAAAAATCTGAAAATTACCAAAGCGAACAAACGACGGCGCAACTCGGCAAACCACCGCCCCCAATTCCAACTGCGGATGACCGTCATAAAACATATCCCGCAACACTTGTTCACCAGTCAACACCAAACTTAAAGCCCGAGTGGTCGGCACACCTAAATAATGCATGGCTTCGCTGCATAAAAACTCGCGTACCGAAGATCGTAATACCGCCAAACCATCGGCACTACGAGAATAGGGCGTTGCACCCGCACCCTTTAATTGCAAAGCCAAGCGCTGACCATTTTGCCCAAGCACCTCACCCAAATTAATCGCTCGTCCATCGCCTAATTGACCCGCCCATTGTCCAAACTGATGGCCGCCATAACACATCGCATAAGGCTGCATCCCTTTTGCCAAACGATTACCAACAAACACCTGTTTAAAATCATCGGACTCACAAATTTCGTCAGTCAATCCCAATTCTGCTGCTAGTTGGGATGAATAAGCCACCAACTGTGGCTCGGAAACGGTACTTGGTGACACCAATGAATAACAAGCCTTGTAAACTTGGCGGCGATAATTCTCAGTTTCTGAATCACCAGGTAACTGTTGAATAAATCGATTATCAAAATGCAATTTATCGAGAGGATGAATACTAGGCATGGATAGCATAAAATCAGGTTTGGATTAGAGCTTATAAGCGGCTAAGATAGCCAAGTTTAAGCTACTATGTCACAAACCACTTCCCTACAGGCATTATCAATGAAAAACTCGCTTACTCAATCTTACTTAAAAGCGGCAAAATTTAGCGCAATCCTAGTGTTTGGCAGCATCGCGACCAGCCAATTAAGCGGTTGCGTGACTATCGGCCAAGAATTTGCCGCCCACCGCGTTGCGGAAATCAAAATCGGCCAAACCAAACGTCAAGAAATCACCGAATTATTTGGTACACCTTGGCGCACAGGCATGGAAGACGGTCGTCCAACTTGGACTTACGGCATATACAAATACGCCTTATTTGGCGGTAACGACTCACAAGATTTATTAATTCGCTTCGACCCGCAAGGCGTTGTGCGCTCTTATACCTTTAACTCAACTCGTAAATAATCTGCTAGCTTGCCGATTGTGCGGTCAACGCTGTTAATTTCGCTGTTACTACTGAGTGTTAGAGTAACAGCGGAAACACCCCTAGTCGCGCCCAGCCAACCTAAACCGGTTTTATTACTGCAAACTGGCGATAAAACCCGTCCCGAATTTTTCATTCGCAACCTTTATCCTTGTCCGCTGGAAATTCAGATTGATTGGGGTAAACACGATAACGTCGGCGCCGATCCCGATTTGCCCCATCGCTTTGTCGTCGCCAGTGGCGATTCACCGGCCTTATTTAAAGTCACCAGCGTTCAACCCCGCAAAAGTACCCAATTCAGCCTTAACTATCGCTATATTTTTGGTCGGCCATTAAGCAACTATCAAAGTAAACATCTTTACCAACCACCGATTGCCCCCCGAGCCAGATTCCGCATAACCCAAGCCTTCGATGGCACATTCAGCCACACCGACGCTCAAAATCGTTATGCAGTCGATATATCCATGCCTTTAGATACACCTGTGTATGCAGCGCGTGCAGGGATTGTCATTGATGTCAAAGACAGCTATAGCGATCACGGTAAACAAACCGATCTCGCCAGCAAAGCCAACAGCATCCGCATCTTGCACGAGGACAGCTCAATGGCGGTCTACGCTCATTTAGCACTCGAAAAAGCCCAAGTTAAAGCCGGTATGTCGGTAGCGGCGGGACAATTAATAGCTTATTCCGGCAACACCGGCTACAGCTCCGGCCCGCATTTACATTTTGCGGTGCAGATTAATCAAGGGATGGAATTGGTATCGGTGCCGTTTGAGTTTGGCGATGTAGGGCAGAAGGGAATTGAGCCGAAATTTGGGGAATGGCTACAAGGTATAACCCCTTAAGCAGCGACACTTTTATGATTTTTCAACACAGCTACTATTTTCGAGAACGCTATAAATCTTATGTCACCTAGCCAATTCCAAACCCAAATTCTCGCGTGGTTCGATCAACACGGCCGAACAGACCTGCCTTGGCAACAAGACATAACCCCTTATCGAGTTTGGTTGTCGGAAGTGATGCTGCAACAAACCCAAGTTGTTAGCGTTATCGCTTATTTCAATCGCTTTACTAGCCGATTTCCAACCATACAAAGCCTGGCTGAGGCTGATATTGACGAGGTTTTGCAATATTGGTCTGGTTTGGGGTATTACGCTCGAGCGAGAAATTTACACAAAACCGCGCAAATCATCGCTGCCAATGGTGGTCAGTTTCCACAGACAGTTGAGGCTTTAAGTGCTTTGCCGGGGATTGGCCGTTCAACAGCTGGGGCGATTTTGAGTATTGCTTGTGGTCAAAGCCAGCCGATTTTAGATGGCAATGTGAAACGCGTTTTGGCGCGATTTCAGGCGGTGATGGGGTGGCCAGGGGAAACCAAAGTTGCGGCTCAGCTTTGGGAAATTAGTCAGCGTTATACCCCGCTGCAACGCACCGGTGATTACACTCAGGCGATGATGGATTTGGGGGCGACGCTGTGTACTCGTAGCAAACCTAAGTGCGAAATTTGTCCAGTCGCCGAGGCTTGTTTAGCAAGGCAACAGGGTTTAGTTGGGCAATTACCGCAATCTAAACCCAAAAAATCTTTACCGACCAAAGCGATTTATTTTTTGGTGTTAGTTAATGAGCAAAATCAGGTGTTGCTGGAAAAACGACCGCCAACGGGGATTTGGGGCGGTTTGTGGAGTTTGCCTGAATTTGTTGATTTACCGGCTTTAGACGCTTGGTCTGCTCAATATGGCTATCGAATCAATCATCAACAAATTTTGCCGACTGAACGGCACAGCTTTTCGCATTATCACCTTAATTACACGCCGATTCTGGCAAAACTCGAAAACCTTATAAACAATGTGATGGAAGCAGATTCTACGCTTTGGTATAAAGCCAGCGATATTGATTTATTAGGTTTGCCAACGCCGATTAAGCGTTTGCTGACCCTATTACCCAGAGGATAAATATGACGAGAATGGTTAAATGCCTAAAGTTGGGCGTAGAAGCAGAAGGTTTGGATAATCCGCCGTTTCCTGGCGTTAATGGTCAACGGATTTTCGATCACATTTCCAAACAAGCTTGGAAAGAGTGGTTAGCGATGCAGACGATGATTATTAATGAACGCCGCTTGGCAAGTTTTGATCCGGCGGCTAAAAAGATTTTGGAAGCGGAAAGAGAGAAATTTTTATTTGCGGGTGGCTTTGAAATGCCGGAAGGCTATGTGCCGAAGTAATTTCTGAAGATTTGATCAAACAATGTTGGACATACTCGGTCGCCGAGTATGTCCATTTTTTTGCCTGTTACTTTTTAGCCCAAGCTAAGATTTTTTCGCGTTTGCTATACACAAAATACGCCATCAAACCCAGCACTAAACCATAAATCAACTGACCTAAGATTGAGCCTTCTTCACCCGCTTGATTAGCAGCAGCTTCGGCATCTTTAGGCGATGTTGGCGTTTTTGGTGGAGTCACGACAAAAGCCTTCTCTTTAGTGGCTTTGATTTCTGGCAAACCTAAGCTTTTCCAAGCGTCGTAATCTTGCCAGATTGGGTATTTGCCTTGCCAAAACTCTTTGGTGAAATAAGGCGCTAAGCTGGCACCGTGTAATTGTGGAATCCCGCGTTGATCAGCAAAGCCTTTGTAAACCACCAAGCTAATATCACCGCCTTCGCCGATGCCGTTGGTGGTAAACGATTTTTCAACGTGGTCATGGAACATCCACACGCCTTGACCAAAGCTGTTTAAGCCGTCATCAACGCCGCTTAATTCCAAGTCCAAACGCTGAGCAGGCACCATCGCGTGAACGTCACGCTTGATGTAGGTTGCTGGACCATTATCCACGCCATCATAGTGAGTCACCATCGGTTTGTGGCCGTGAATGTGCAGCGCAAAGGCTTCGGTATGACCATTCAGCACCCTTAGTTTCACCTTTTTATTTTCTTCCATCAGAATCAGCGATTCGCGAATGGTGTAAGGGAAAGAGCGGCCATTCAGCATGAAATAATCATCTTGAGCATCAGTGACGTCGTACTCTTGATTCATCCGCTTAGCAACTAAACGTGGATCGTTAGCGGAGCGAACTAATTCGTGCAGTTCTTTATCGGCTGATTGATAGTGCAAATCATATTCGGCGCTGTATTTTTCTTTTACTGCAACAGAAGGATGACGGACTTGACCAGCACCCACGTTAAAGGTTTGCACCCAGTTGTTAGGGCGGTTTTCTTCGACGACAAAAATGCCTTGTAACCCCATTGGGATATGGGTATGTGGCTGAACGTGGCAGTGGTAATACATAGTGCCAGGTTGACGAGGCTTGATCACATAAGTTTTGCTGTTGCCAGGCATCACATCCATTTGACCAGTTTGGCCAACACCATCATTGCCTTCACCACTATGATCCATATAAGGATGGTCTATGCCATGCAAGTGGATTGAATGCGGCATGTAATGATTGTTTTCGAGCACAATCCAAATAATGTCACCTTGCTCAACACGAATGACGGGCGATGGTGCACGAAGTAACGGATTAGCAATCGGCTCGTACAAGCTTAAAGTTGACATATCGCGAGTTTTTGGCGCGTATACCCAAAAGGTTGGTTGAATACCAGGTGCAATGTCAAAAGTGGTCGTCGGTTCGCGCATATCCGGCGAATGACCGTTTAATTCGGCAATTTCCAGTTTAATGATGTAGTGATCAGGATCGCCGTCACCATCCATATCATTAGTTGCAGTAATCGCATCAGCCGCTAACTGAGTTTCCATTAAAGTAGCCATGGAAATGTTGTTAGTACCTTTAACAAAAGCCGCAATGTCAGCTGGATTATCAGGGTTACATAAGCGCGACTCATCAATCGTCACACCATCAATTACTTGAGCATCCCGCCACTTAGGGTCTGTAAATTCCGAACAGACTTCCTCTGCTGCACCCAATTTCACAGTGGTGCTCTCCGGCAATTTGTTAGCTGCGGCCAAAACCATTGGCGACATAGGCAGCAACAAAGCGCCACACAGAATAGGAAGAATTTTTTTATGCATACAAAGCCTCATAAAAATACACAAAGCGTTATTGGATGGCGAAATTGCAAGAATCCAATACCTAAAAAAGCCTCCTACTGTAACCAGAACCCATAGGTAAAGTACAGAAATTATTTGCGTAGAGCCCGATAAGTAAAACTATCGACCGACTCATTTTTCAACAAGCGGTGGCTTTATGGGGAGGCTGTTATAATTTGCCGCTAATATTTCAATTAGCAACCCATATTTTAATTCTCATCCACCTACCTAACGATATGCAATCTATCCGATTACTGCTTTGTTTGTTTTTTATAGTTTTGGCGCATGGCGCTTATGATTGGTATAGCAACCAGCCGCAAGAGGCAGGGATTGATGTGCCATCAGGCAAGTTGATGAGTTTATCATTTGCACCGTTCCGCGAAGGCTTTAGTCCGTTAGAAAAGAAGTACCCATTGCCCGAGCATGTTGATGAAGATTTACGCTTACTGGCGGATAAAACCGAAACCATTCGCACCTATTCCAGTTTAGGCGGCATGGAACCCACGCCTGAGTTATCGCGTAAATACGGTCTAAAAATGCTCCAAGGCGCTTGGATTGGCGGTGTAGCTAAAGAAAATAAAAAAGAAATCGACGCGTTAATTCAATCCGCCAATGCCAATCCCGATGTCGTAAAACGGGTTATCGTCGGTAATGAAGTTTTACTACGTGGTGAATTAGATGTTGATCACTTAATCGAATACATCCGCGAAGTGAAAAAAGCCGTTAAACAACCGGTTTCTTATGCCGATGTTTGGTCGATGTATATGAAACATCCCAAACTGTTTGCCGAAGTCGATTTTATTACTATCCATATTTTGCCTTATTGGGAAGATGAGCCGATTGCGGTTGAAAACGCGCCAGAACATTTGGAAAAAATCGTCAAACAAGTTGAAGACGAAGCGCGTGGTGTTGCACCCGGCAAACCGATTTTAATTGGCGAATCGGGTTGGCCTAGCGAAGGACGTCAACGTGGCATGGCGAAACCAAGCGTAGTTAACGAAGCCAAGTTTATTCGCGGCATGATTCAAGTCGCCAACCATCATGGTTTTGATTACAACATCGTCGAAGCCTTTAACCAGCCTTGGAAAAGTAATTTGGAAGGTGTGGTGGGAGCGAATTGGGGCTTGATTTCCGCCGATCGTAAACCCGTATTCCCGTTGACAGGCAAGGTGTATGAAAACCCCAGCTGGCTGCTGGATTATGTAGCGGCAACTTTATTATGGTTGCTGTTGATCGCTGGTTTTTTCGCCAAGCTACAAGACTTATCGTTTGGGCGTCAATTGCTGTTTCTAGGTTTAAGCCAATTGTTAGCGGTTAATTTGGTGTCTTTGGCGGAATTGGAATGGTACACCAGCTACAGCTTGCCCCAGCGCGCTTATACCGTGTTTATAGTTCTAATCAATAGCTCTTTAATCCAGTTACTAAATCAGCGTTTCTTCGATGGTTTAGCCAAACAAAATACACAATTAGTGGTCGCAGATGGCATTAGAAAACTGTATATATTCTTTATATTACTAGCGCTTTATAAAACTTCAGGGTTAGCAATCAATGGCCGTTATTTGAGCTTCCCAACCGAACAATTTGCGATTCCGGCTTTAGGTTTAATCGGCTTAACAATCTGCCAAAGCTTAAGCCAACAAGGTTTCAGCTTAGCATTTAGCCGCTTAAGTGGCGGCAGTGAAATCGGTAAATCCGATCATTTACTAGCCTATGGCTTAGTATTTGGCTTTTTCGGCTTAATTTTCGGCGAAACCCGAGCGTTTTTGATTGGCCGCGATTTTATCTTGGCCCACCCTACATTTTCCGAAGGCTTGCCGTTTGCTTTAAGTTACACCTTTAATAATTACCAACTCGTGCTTTGGTTGGTGTGGTTGTTGATTTTGGCCTTACCCTTCTGGGCGCATAAAGCACCTAAAGCCTAATTAATTTGTGGCAGATTGTCGCCGAGCAATCGGCCACATTTTCAATTTGATAATGACTAAATTAGACTGAGCAAAACACTTGTATGCACTCCCTCGCCTAAGGGAAAGAGTATTTAATATCCTTTCTTAATACGATTTTAAAGTCGAATTTTTTGCTTATTGTTTTTCGTAAATAAGTTTTTGTGCGAGTAAGTTTTGATTTTGTCGTTATTACTATATCCAATCTAAAAAAAATCAGCTAATCTGATTATTAGACTTTATT
>JBJSYX010000069.1:0-11650 GCA_046090005.1 Methylomonas sp.
CGTGAAATGCGTGACAAAATTGCAAGTATCCTGTCAATTTTACATCCCGAAAGCCCTTACTTTCAAAAACAACAGTCAGTCACTTTAGAGCAAGAACCAGAGCTTACTTTAGATAGTTCATCAGAAGCATCTGAACAATAAGGCAAAATGGCGCGTTTTGAATCGCTAACCGCTTGGCTAAACTGGCAAGAGCAATTGCATCCCAGACCTATTGATTTAGGTCTGGAACGTGTGGCCAAGGTTTACAATCAGTTAAATCAAGGGCGGCGTAAAATCCCAACCATTACCGTTGCCGGTACTAATGGGAAAGGTTCCTGCATTGCCTATTTAGAGGCCATTTATTTAGCACAAGGCTATCAGGTTGGTGCTTTTACTTCCCCGCACATTTTGCGCTATAACGAGCGGATTCGGATTAATGGTCAACCAGTTGATGATCAAACCATTTGTCGATCTTTTGAGCGTATTGATGAATTGCGTGGTGAAACGAGTTTAAGTTATTTTGAATTCGGTACCTTGGCTGGTTTAGATATTTTTGCTGAAGCCGATTTGGATATTCAATTGTTAGAAGTTGGCTTAGGTGGGCGATTAGATGCGGTTAACATTATTGATACGGATGTTGCTCTAGTAACCACAATCGCGCTTGACCATGTTGAATGGCTTGGCAATACCCTAGAAGCTATAGCCAAAGAAAAAGCGGGTATTTTCCGAACTGGTAAACCGGCGATTATTGGTGATGAATTGACGCAGCAAGGATTGATTCAAATTGCCGAGCAAAAAAACGCCAAATTATTGCAATTAGGTAAAGCTTATAGTTATACAAAACAGGCAACTGATTGGGACTGGTGGTATGGCGAAAATAACCATCTTCGCTATTTGCCATTGCCAGTTTTGAAAGGTGAACACCAATTTAAAAACGCAGCAGCCGTTTTAATGGCTGTCAGTGAATTGCAATCTGTGCTTCCTGTTGCTTCGCAGTCGATAGCTCAAGGGCTAAAAAGTGCGGAGTTAAAAGGCCGATTTCAATTGATTAGCGGACAACCTGCAGTATTACTCGATGTCGGTCATAATCCTCAAGCAGTTCAAACCTTAATTGAGCATTTACAAGAACACTTTTCTACTGTCAAAATTCACGCAGTTTTTGCAATGATGAAAGATAAAGACATTGCGACTGTTATTACAATGATGAAGCCTTATATTGACAGTTGGCATCTAGCACCGTTGACAAATCCTCGTGCAGCCAGTCAAGAATTATTAGCAGATTATTTTCAACAACAAAACATAAGCAAGGTTTATAGCGGTTACAGTGATTGCACCGCTGCTTTTAAAGTCGTACAGGATAGAGCTCAAGCAGATGATTTAATTTTAGTGTTTGGCTCTTTTTTTCTAGTGTCTGAATATTTAGCCAATTTTACCTAGAGGTTATGGAAGTGGATCAGGAATTGAAGCAACGTTTAATAGGTGCAGCGGTGATTACCGCCTTGGCAGCGATTTTTGTGCCGATGTTATTTGATGATGTGGTTGATGAAACTGGTAAAAGCGTTAATGAGTTAAAAATACCGGAAATGCCAGCAAAGGCTCAAGAAGTTGAAATTATGCCTTTGCCTGAAAAAGCTGAGGATGTGGCAACCGTGATTCCAGTCGAAAAATCACCGAAACCGGTACCAAAAAATCTATATGACGAAGGCCAAGGCGAAGTAGTTGCACCGCCTAGACCGCAAAAAATAATTGCCGAGGCGCCTGTTGCAAATCAGCGCCCAATTAAAGTGATTGAACCTGATCCTGATATGGGACAAGTCGATCCTGATGGCGCTATGCCTGATGACGGTGACTTTAGTCCTTCAACCAATAAACCCGCAAAATTGCCCACCCAGCAATTACCGCAAACCACAACTACGCCGGTGGTTAAACCGATTGCTCCAGTGACAGCGATTCCGGCGCCATCAACCGTTGTCGCTACTCCTAAGCCCAACGTAGGCAATGAAGCTGCGACTCGATGGTATTTGAATGCCGGCAGTTTTTCCCAAAAAGCCAATGCCACTGCCTTACAAGAAAATCTTAAACAGCAAGGTTTTGCGGCATCGATTAAAGAAGCTAATGGCGAAAAAGGTATAGTTTATCGAGTAAGAATTGGTCCTATTTTGGATAAAGCCAAAGCACAGGCAGTTAAAAACAAGTTGACTCAAATTAATGTCAATACTTTTGTTGCAACTGAAGAATAATTGGTCAATTCGATTAACTACGTTACCAAGTGCAAACCATGCAAACACTTTTTTCAACTACTAATTGGATTTGGGTCGATTATGTGTTGGCAGTTTTACTTGGCGTATCGGCTTTTTGGGGTTTGTGGCGAGGTTTAGTTAAAGAGCTATACGCCTTAAGTGCTTGGTTGTTAGCGGTTGTGATCAGTTTACAATACAACGCTGACTTGGTTTTTTTATTGCAAAACGCTGTTGCTAATCCAATTAGCCGAGTCGTTATGGCTTTCGGTATTTTATTGACCATAACGTTACTGTTTGCTGCATTGATCAATTTTTTACTGAGTGAACTGATTTATCAATCCAGTGTTGGCTTTATCAGTCGATTATTTGGTTTATGCTTTGGATTGATCAAAGGTAGTTTGTGGGTGTTAATTCTGATTTTTATGGCAGGATTTAGCACCGTTCAAGAAGAACCTTGGTGGAAACAATCTTTATTGATTCCACCTTTTCAAGCTTTAGCCATGTGGCTAAAAGAGTACATCCCGTCTAATCTGGCGGGTTATATTAATTTTCGTTAATTTTTGAGTCTGCTATGTGTGGTATTGCTGCGATTGTGTCCAATCAAAATGTCAATCAGGATCTTTATGATGCCTTGACAGTGCTTCAACATCGAGGCCAGGACGCTGCGGGTATTGTGACCTGTGAAGGTTCACGTTTACATTTACGTAAAGATAATGGTTTGGCGCGTGACGTGTTTTCTAACAGTCAAATGCTGAAATTAAAAGGCAATATGGGGATTGCTCATGTTCGTTATCCAACAGCCGGCTGCACCAGTTCTGCCGAAGCTCAGCCTTTCTACGTTAACTCGCCCTTTGGTTTAACCTTGGCGCATAACGGTAACTTGACCAACACCGACGAATTAAAAATTCAGGTGTTTGAAGATGATCAACGTCACATCAATACCGATTCTGATTCTGAAGTATTACTGAATGTGTTTGCTCACGAATTACAACAAGCAGGGCGCTTAACGCTGACTGTCGATGATGTGTTTCAAGCGGTAACCGCTGTACATAAACGTTGTCGTGGTGCTTATGCTGTGGTGATTATGATTGCCGGTTTTGGGATTTTAGGCTTTAGAGATCCACACGGGATTCGCCCGATTGTTTACGGTGAACGCAAAACTGAAGAAGGCACGACTGATTATATGATGGCTTCTGAAAGTGTCGCTTTAGACGTTTTAGATTTTCAATTAATTCGAGATATTGCACCGGGTGAAGCGGTATTTATCGAGGCCAACGGCACACTGCATACCAAACAATGTGCTGAGCAAATCGATCATTGTCCTTGTATTTTTGAATATGTCTATTTTGCTCGTCCCGATTCAATTATCGACAATATTTCAGTTTATAAAGCGCGGATGCGGATGGGTAAAAAACTCGCCGATAAAATCCGTCGCGAATGGGCTGATCACGATATTGATGTCGTGATTCCAATTCCTGATACCAGTCGTACGGCGGCTTCACAAATGGCGCATGAATTGGGCGTCAAGTTTCGCGAAGGTTTCATGAAAAATCGCTACATTGGACGGACTTTTATTATGCCCGGTCAGAAAATGCGTAAAAAATCAGTGAAGCAAAAGCTCAATGCGATTTCATTAGAATTTAAAGATAAAAACGTTTTATTGGTTGATGACTCGGTCGTGCGTGGTACTACCTCAGAGCAAATCATCCAGATGGCCAGAGATGCAGGTGCGAAAAAAGTTTATTTCGCTTCGGCTGCGCCACCGGTTCGTTACCCTAATGTTTACGGTATTGATATGCCAGCCGCCCATGAATTGATTGCTCATGGCAGAACCGAGCAAGAAGTTTGCGAAGCGATTGGTGCCGATAAACTGATTTATCAGGAAATTGGCGATTTAATTGACGCTGTGAATACCGGTAATCACAACATTAGTCATTTCGATACCTCGTGTTTCACTCACGAATATATCACTGGTGATATTGATGATGCTTATTTGGCGCGGATTGAAGCTCTGCGCAATGATGGCGCTCAAGAGCAACGCAAAGTCGATACTAATTTGATTGAAGCCCAAGGTGCATAAAAACGGAACGAATATGAGCGAAGATTTAGATTGGCAAGATTACGCTATTGAAACCCAAGCGATAAGAGTAGGGCATAAGCGCACGCCAGAAGACGAACATAGTATCCCGATTTTTGCTACTTCTAGCTATGTATTTCAAAGTGCTGAACAAGCCTCTTTGCGTTTTACCGGTAAACAGCCTGGCAATATTTATTCGCGGTTTACCAATCCAACTGTGACCGCATTTCAAGAGCGTTTAGCATTAATGGAGCAGGGTGAGCGTTGTCTGGCCTTCGCTTCTGGTATGGCTGCGATCATGGCGGTCGGTATGGCTTTGTTAAAGTCTGGCGATCATGTCGTTTGCTCTCGTAGTGTGTTTGGTAACACACTATTAACTTTCCAAACTTATTTCGGCAAATTTGGTGTTACTACTGATTTTGTCAGTCTTACCGATTTAGATGCTTGGGAAGCGGCGATAAAACCGAATACCCGTTTTCTGTTTTTAGAAACGCCCTCTAATCCGTTAATCGAAATTGGTGATATTGCGGCGATAGCTGAGATTGCTCATCGTCACGGTTGTTTATTGGTGGTTGATAATGTGTTCTGTACCCCTGTATTACAAAAGCCATTAACGCTTGGCGCTGATTTAGTCGTGCATTCCACGACTAAATACATTGATGGCCAAGGCCGTTGTGTTGGTGGAGCGGTAGTTGGTAGCGAAGCAATTATTGAAAAAGACATTTATCCTTATTTACGAACTGGCGGGGCGACTATGAGTCCGTTCAATGCTTGGGTATTTTTAGCCGGTTTAGAAACGCTAGCTTTACGAATGAAAGCGCATTGCGACAATGCGTTTGAATTGGCGAAATGGCTAGAGCAACAACCCAATGTTGAAAAAGTCCACTACCCAGGACTGCCATCTCATGCTCAACACGAATTGGCCAAACGTCAGCAAAGCCATTTTGGTGCTGTAGTCAGTTTTGAATTGCGCGGAGGCAAAGAGCAAGCTTGGAAATTAATTGATTCCACCAAAATGTTATCAATCACCGCTAATTTAGGTGATGTAAAAACCACCATTACTCATCCAGCCACCACCACTCATGGGCGATTGACGCCTGAACTGCGTGCAGAAGCGGGAATTAAAGATAGTTTGGTGAGAATTTCGGTTGGTTTGGAAAATATCGAAGACATTAAAAACGATTTGTTGAATGGGCTTTGAGTGTCAATTTGAAGTTAATCGCTAAAAACGCCAATGCTATCGGTATTGAGTGAGTTTTTAGTTGTTTATAGAAGGTTTCGCGTTGCGAGGCTTATTTAGATGTCGGTTCTCTCGCCGACAGGCGAGTTACTTTCTTTTGCATGGCCAAAAGAAAGTAACCAAAGAAAAGGCCACCCGATCGCCACTTTATCCTGCGCTCCGAAGCGTTTACTAGGGGTTGGCAAAAGGGGCTTCCTTGCCCCTTTGCCAACTTGCCGCATCCATGCTGCAACCCTAACCGGCTATTCCCAGTAAACGCTTTGGTGCTCGGCGCGGCAGAACGGAAAAACAATCACCTACTGCGTAACACATCAGTTAAAAAAATGAAGCTGAATAAACTGAGTCTTGGAATAAGTCTAGCCATCGCTTTGGCGCAACCTTGTATGGCTGCGCCGAAAGCCAAACCCGCACCTACAGCACCGGTTGTTGCTGCCAAGCAAGTGGTGAAAATTGCTTATTTCACCCAACAACAAAACCCACCAGCGGCTTTATCAAATCTTGATCCGTTCATTGTTGATAAAGGAGTGATTGGTGCCGAATTAGCAATTAGCGATAACAATACCACTGGCCAATTTACTGGTCAGCAATATGTCCTGCAAAAAGTTGTCGTGCCAGTTGATGGTGATGTGGTGCAGGCATTTAATCAGCAAATAGCGGCTGATGTCGGTTTAGTCGTGCTGAATCTTAACTCAGAGCAAATGTTGAAAGTCGCTGATTTAGCCAGCGCCCAGCAAAAATTATTATTTGATGCCGCGACCAGCGATGATGAAAATCGCAACGGCGAATGTCGTCGTGGCGTACTACATATCTTGCCTAGTCGAGCGATGCGAGCGGATGCTTTAGCACAATATATGCTTAAGAAGCGCTGGCAAAAATGGTTTTTGGTAGTTGGTCAAACTCAAGAAGATCAACTATTTGCGGCTGCAATCAAACGTGCGGCTAAACGCTTTAATCTAAAAATCGTTGCCGAGAAAAATTGGACCAACGATTTTGATGCTCGCCGCACCGCACAAGCGGATGTACCAGTATTTACCCAAGGTGAGGATTATGATGTCTTGGTAGTGGCTGATGAACAAGGCTTGTTCGGCGAATATTTCGATTACCGAACTTGGAGTCCGCGTCCTGTAATTGGAACTCAAGGCTTAATTGCGACTGCATGGCACCCAAGCCATGAGCAATGGGGTGCAGTGCAGTTACAAAATCGTTTTAAAGACCACGCGGGTCGTTGGATGCAAGAGGTCGATTACGGCGCTTATTTAGCGGTACGGGCGATTGGTGAAGCCAGTGTTCGTAGTAAATCCAATCAAGTTCCTGCGATTCGTGATTATCTGTTTTCCAGTCATTTTGCCTTGCAAGGCTATAAAGGGATGCCGCTATCATTCCGAGCTTGGGATGGTCAATTACGGCAACCGGTTTTATTGGCGGCGCCACGTTCTTTAGTGGCTGTGGCGCCGATTGAGGGCTTTTTGCATCCTAAATCAGAATTAGATACTTTGGGTTACGATCAACCTGAAACCGGTTGTAAATAAAGCGTTTAAAACACGCTTGGTAATCCTGGAATCCCTAGGTTTTGTATGTGGTTAGCATTGCTGCCTTCTTGATAGGCCAGCAATTTGCCGTCATGTTGCCAAAGCCTAAATGCCAAGGCTTGTGATAAAACTCGAATTGGATAATCGCGAGGTAGTTGTTGTAGATAAGGTTGCATGGTTACAAAATCAGTTGCACCGTATTGTTTCATTATGAAAGCCAAGCCACCGTTACGCGGACCAATGTTGTAAGCCAACAAACCGAGATATAAGTCGTTGTGCATTTCGCTTAGATAAAACTTTAAGGTGGCGGCAGCAATAAAAGCATTATGACGAGCATCGCTTAAAGATAATTTATTAGCACCTAAGCGCAGTCTGGTTTGTTCCATAATCAATTTTGGTACAGCAGTAATTTGAAACAAACCATGTCCAGTATCGTGGCTGTCGCGCGGCAAAAAAGATGATTCAGTGGCTGCCAAGCCACAGAGTAGTTGTGGGTCAAGCTGATAGGCTTTAGCCGCTTCATCAATAACAGTGTGATAGGGTTCGGCGCGTTGAATAATGGTTTGTAGTTGTTCAGCATCGTAGCGTCGATAGGTTGCATAAATTTGATGCGCCAGTGTTTCGCTGCGTACTTGCTGTTTACCGCCGACTAAGCTTCTGAAGTGTTTAAAAGTTGCCAGATAATCGGTTTGGCTTGCCAGATGTATTGATAAAGCTGCTAATCCGATAGCGATAATGCTCGGTAAAATCCAAGTTAACAGAATTAAACGTTTTCTCAATTGATTCCATAGCAACAAACTCAGGGCAGCAATGACAACCAGACTGACAATACCAGCCGCAAATGGTAATAAATTGCTGTAAAAATCCAAGCCCGAAAAACGTTGTGCAAAATAACCCAGTGCCAGCAAAGTGCCGATAGCAGCAATAATGATAAGGCTCAAACATTCTAAGATCGTAAACCACAGGCGATTTTGCGCGGATTTATGTCTACGTCTGCGAACTTGGGGTTTTGATTGGCGACGAGGACTAGGCTTTTGGGCAAATATTTGCCGAGTTCGGCTCATAAATCGTGAAAGGTTAGGGCTAAAATTAGTGATAGTTTATCTTGATTTTGCCTTACTTAACTGCAAGCCGAGTTGACGATAGCTGGTGCAATGGTATATTTCTATCGCTGTTGAAAGATGTTGTTAAGCATCATTCATGTGTCGCCAAGCTGAAAATTATAATAATAATGAGCTGTGCAAGGTGTAAGTGAGGCCTTGAACAACTCTAAAATGCCCTTGGGCATGTCACAACATCTTATAGATCAAGGATTATTCGTATGCAACCGCAAGATTATTTGCCGTTTTTTCAAGACCTGTTCATTCAAACCTATCAATCAACTCTCGAAAATCCAGTTTACGCCGCTTGTTTATCGGTTGCGGTATGGTTACTGACCGCAATTTTTTACAGCATTAGAATTGGGTTTTTGAACGGTCGCATTAAACGCGGTACCAAAGCGATTGCTGATGTGAATCAAGCTTTAGCCACAGCTGAACAGCAAGTTCAGCAGACACGGGATGAAATGCTTGCTCAGCAACAACAACTTGAGAAAACCACAGATACTAACAATGAATTAAAAGAACGTCTGGCTGAAATCGCAGGTCAATTAAGCTCAGCGATTCAAACTTTAGCGTCTAACCCCGATTTAGGACAGCAAGGGTTATCTGTCGGCCAAGGTTTATCAGCCGAAGCCTTGTTCCAGCGTTTTAACGCCGCTAATCAGCAAATTTGTGAAAATTTGCTGGCTCAGCGCCAAAAACAAGCTGATTTAGAAGCCGATTTGCAAGCTGAAATCGGAAAATTAGCCGATAAGGATCAACAAATTCAAACGATGCAAATTCGCCTTGATGCTCAAAGTCAGCAATTAGGCAATTTGACTTTAAGCATCGAAGATTTCAAACAACAATTAAGTCAACAACAGCAAGAGGCTCAATTAAACCTTGCTCAAATTCAAACCCAGTATCAAGCTGAATTGTCAGCGTTGAGACAGCAGTTACAACAAGCAAAACTGCAAGTGCCGGCTTCTGTGGTAGTCGAACCGCCTAAGCCAGTAGTCTCTCCGACAACGGTTGCTCCTGTTACAGTGCAAACCGTAACCGCACCAGTGGTAGAAGTGAAACCAGTGATTGCAGAGCCCAAACCAGCACCTGTTGTCCCTGCGCCAAGTATCGCTGCTGTCGCTTCGCCTAGCCCAGTAGAAACCACCGTGGTTGCCGAAGCGCCAGTGCCTAAAGCACAGCCTGAGGCAAGCAAGCCTAAAGCAAAAGGTATGTTTGCCAGCGCTTTGAGTAGTTTTTCTAAATTGGATAAAAAATTAGGCGGTGAGCCAGCACCTGTTGTTGAAAAAGTGGCAACCAAACCGGTCAGCGTTAGTGAACCGCAATCGGTGATTGAGAAACCAGTTGAGTCCGTAGTTGCCGAGCTTAAACCCGAGCCTGTCGTTGTAGGGACAGAAACCAAACCAAAAGTCAAACCCGCAGAACCAGCGAAAAAACCGGCAGGTAAAAGCAAAGGCTTTTTTGCTAATGCGATGAAGACTTTTGCCACTATGGATCAAAAACTAGGTGGCACACCGGATCAAGGGATTCAACAATTAGAGGATGAAACGTCCGTGGTTGAACCACAAACTGCCGTTGAGGAAGTCCAAGCACCAGTTGAAGCTGCGATTGCTGAAACACCACAGTCTCAGCCAGAAGCTAAAAAAGGTTTATTCGGTAAGTTCAAGCGTAAATAAAGCCAAATCAAGCCTATGGATTTTGATTAAGTGCTGCCAAATGGTTGTAGTATTGTGAAATTCAAAACTCGGTTGGGGGCGTGATTGTCTTGTTATGGCCGAACTTGCTCTGACATGGTATTAAGCGGCGTTGAATAATTGCGGGCTTAATGTGTATCCGATACAACGACTGCACCGAAAGCGGCCAAAGACTTGATTACTGTACATTGCCTTGAATTTGCAGGCTTATAATTAAAACATGAGTCAAGATCACGATAGCAGTTACAAATTTCTTTTTTCGAATCCCGAATTAGTTCGGGATTTGATCATGGGTTTTATTCCTGATGAATGGTTACATAGCCTTGACTACACCACATTAGAGAAGGTGCCAGGCCATTACGTCAGCGAAGATTTTCAGCAACGGGAAGATGATATTGTCTGGCGAGTGAAAATCGGTGGTGATTGGTTGTATCTGTATTTGTTGCTGGAGTTTCAAAGCGGCGTCGACAAGTACATGGCGCTGCGGATGATGGTTTACATTGGTTTGCTATATCAAGACCTGATTAAGCGCGGCGATGTGTTACCCGACGGGCGTTTGCCACCGATTTTGCCGATCGTTTTATACAACGGCCATCCACGCTGGACTGCCGTTACCGACGTTTCGGAGTTAATTCCCGCCGTTCCCGGACTGGTTGAACAATTCAAACCCAAGCTGAAATATCTATTGATTGATGAAAATGCTTACAGCGATGCAGAGTTGGCATCAGTCAATAATTTGGTGGCCGCCGTGTTTAGGCTGGAACACCCTGCTAACCCGCAAACCATCAGTGAGTTATTAAGCGCATTGAATGACTGGCTGAGCGACAGGCCGGACTTACGACGCATGTTTGCCTTGTGGATACGGGCGACATTGATGAGAAAACCGGAGTACGGTATCGTGCTTCCCCAAGTAGATGATTTGCAGGAGATAAACGTTATGTTGGCACAACGACTAGAAGATTGGGCGCGTGGTTATCGAGCGGAAGGTCGGCAAGAAGGTCGACAAGAAGGTCGACAAGAAGGACTTCAAAAAGGTCGACAAGAAGGTGAGTTACTGGCGTTACAACGTTTGCTGTCTCGCCGTTTTGGTGTAATTCCAGTGGATGTGACGGAAAGGATTTCAAAAGCGGCTTTGCCAGATATTGAGCGCTGGCTAGATCGGGTGATTGAGGCAAAACAATTGGCGGATGTATTTAACGATTCTTAAGTTTTACTAAGATTTTATTTTTGATCATCTCAGTTAAACGATAAAGGGCTAACCGGTCAGTCGTTTTTTCATTAAGTGCTAGCAAATAGTTGTTTGGGGTTGGCATGATTGTCTTGTTGCGACCCCTAGTTGCCAGTCCGGGTTGATGCGGTTGTTAGGTCTGTGAATATGTTTTTGCTCCGCATGAACTCACTCTCTTTTCATTTAAGGGCAATCCCTTATAGAGGGTTCGTTCTATTCCAAATTCTTTCTCTGGTTGTTGGCCATATTTCACAAGGAATATATCAAACTCACGTATGGGATTGTCGGTAACCCAACCTATATCGTTTTTTAAATCTTCTTTCTTTGTATTTAATACAATCTTCCGAGCTAAATTTATAGCAGGCTTATACATCTTTTCTCTTGTATATTTGAATCTTTGCCCGTACTTCCCTCTTCCCTGTAAGTCATCAAAGCTTAAATCGTTTGGAAGTTTTGTGATCTCATTATGTAGCCAACCCCAGTCTAGAAATAGTCTGGAAATAACGATGTCTGGCTTTATGACTTGAAATCCAATATCCATCATAAAGTGCAAAACTGTCAGG
>JBJSYX010000070.1:0-2016 GCA_046090005.1 Methylomonas sp.
TTATATATGGAATTTGACTATTCAGTTGATAGGTATATTTTGATTTCCAATTTCTCTGCCTATCACCCTGTCTGTTATCTCTAACCATGTTCTTATGTACTAATTTTGATAAAATATCCTTCCTTTGTAAAAAAAGATTAGATGAATCTAAATCTAAATCAAAATTAATATAACTAAATTTTTTTTGAAAAAAGTATAATCAATGGTTTCTAAGTTATTTAAATCACCATAATTAGCTTCTTCTACAATCTTTCTGTAAGAATTGTCCTTTCCAGCATAGAATAGTAAATTAAAAAATTCATGATCAATTCCACTGATAGGATGCCAATCAGTATCAATACGAGAATTAGTGAACGGCACTGTTCTTTTTATTTCCTCATCAGTGTCAATTTCTATTCCACCTTGATAAAGGGTTTTTCTTCTATATTCTGTTACAGTTCTATAATCCGTATAGTAAGTCGTTTTATTCATGCCAATGAAAACTGACCACTTATTGGTATAATTGCCATTGTAGTAGAAAGAGGGAATCCAAATAACTTCCGCTCTAAACTCTGATTTTTCTTTGAAATCTAAAGGTTTAAACAAATTACTATTTACATGAGTACTCACCAACTCCAAAACTTCATTTGAATTAATTTTATTTTTTATAATTACAATTTGATTTGTGTCTATATTATGTTTTTTTAGATTGGAATTCATATTTTTAAAAAATATTTTAAATAATAGCTCGCCGCAAGTCCACGGAAGCTATGCGATTAACGAGCGATAACGATTAGTGCCTGCCCGACCATCGCATGTGCCGTCAAGTCATTTGGAGCCTACGTTCAGCCCCCCTTGTTGCTGCTGGACGAGGTGACGAGGACGAATCGGGGCCGACGCAGACATTAGCGGTCGCGTTTGTTTTCGCCCGATTTTTAGGCATGGACGCATAAAAATCTTTCGCGAAAACTAGCGACTCACTGAATTAAAAAATAAATTCGCACAATGGTTATTTTTTACACCATATAAAAATAAATTTTACGAACACAAAAACAGCTTACCTAACATCAGCATGCAAATCATATGTTCTAAGCAGTCTATCACCATAGCAAGTCAATATTAGATCATTGACTAGTAGTTTTAGACATCTCACTATATCATTATGGTTTTGTTTTCTTGCATAAATCGATAGCTGCCATTATAGAGCAAAGAAATCTACTGGTCTCAAATTGGAATATCTAAACCAGTTCTTTACCGAATTCAGCGAATGGGTGTCCCCCTTTATCCTGTATTGATCCGGTTAGAAACATCAAAGCCTAAACCTGTCAATTTTCTATGCAATTTATAAGCTTTGGTTTGGTTGGTTGGTTGGTCAGTATTTGTCGCAACACTAACATAAAATTAATTTTTTGTAGAAAAGGAGCTTAATTTAATGAGTCCACAAGACAAATCGACCTTATCGGGTGGATTGTTTGGTTTACTGATTGGCGATGCTGTTGGTAGACCTTATGAATTCAAATCACCAACAGACATACCAAATTATGAGGATATTGAAATCATTCCTCCAGCTGGTTATAGATGTACCTACCCGCAAGTGCCATTGGGTACATGGACAGACGATGGCGCTCAAGCATTGGCTTTGCTTGATAGCTTGATTGAAAATAATGGATTGAATCTAAATCACTTTGCTGGCTGTTTGTGTGACTGGTTTAAGAACGGTAGATACACACCTGATGGTATTGTTTTTGATTGCGGCATTCAAACCTCTGATGCTTTAGGTCGCATCATGTGTGGAACACCTATATTAGAAGCGGCTGGTCGTGATGAGTATAGTAATGGCAATGGTGCTTTGATGCGTGTATTGCCGATTGCATTATTTGAACGAACATCGATTGAAAATTTAATTCAATTAGCAATGGATCAGTGCATTCCTACGCATGGACACCAACGGTCAGCCGTTGTCTGCGCTTTGTATTGTGTTATGGCGAAACAACTGATAGACAATCAGATTTACATCGGGCCAGATGCCGCCGCTGA
>JBJSYX010000071.1:0-6989 GCA_046090005.1 Methylomonas sp.
TAATCGAGAACAAAGCACATTCTGCCTCTTTGGTGGTTTTGGATGCAAAAAATGGCGATGTATTAGCAGCGGTTACTCAGCCTGCATTCAACCCTAATAACCGTAAAGAATTAAATAGCAGTCGCTATCGCAACCGAGCAATGGTGGATAGTTTTGAGCCAGGTTCAACTGTTAAGCCATTTGTGGTGGCTGCCGCTTTAGATGGTGGTTATGTTGATCCCAACATCATGATAGAAACGCATGGAACTTATCAGTTTGGTCGAAACATTGTTAAAGATGTTCACAACTATGGAACCTTGGATTTAGCTCATGTGTTACAAAAATCTAGCAATATTGGGGTGGTAAAAATTGCTATGACTATGCCACCCGAATACTTTTGGGGGGTGTATAGCAAATTAGGTTTTGGTACTTCTGCAGGCGTCGGTTTTCCTGGTGAAGCGAGTGGTTCATTGTTGGATTATCAAGGTTGGCATGAGTTTGATCAGGCAACCTTATCATATGGCTACGGGGTATCGACTTCAGTATTACAACTAGCTCGGGCATGGACAGCGTTAGCTGATGATGGTGTTATTCATTCTGTGACGCTACTGAAACGTGATGAAGATCCCGATGCACAAAGGGTTTTTAAGCCGGAAACGGCCAAAAAAGTTAGGGAAATGCTAGAGCGGGTTATCAGTAAGGAAGGGACTGCTTACCAAGCTCGAGTCGAAGGTTATCGTGTGGCTGGTAAAACCGGTACAGTCAAAAAAGCCGGTGTCGGTGGTTATACCGAAAACAAATATTTATCGGTTTTCGTTGGTATGGCCCCAGCGAGTAATCCGCGTTTCATTATCGCGATTGTGGTCGATGACCCTAGTTCTGGTCAGTATTATGGCGGTTTAGTTGCTGCCCCTGCTTTTTCTAAAGTGATGGCGGGTGCATTAAGAATTTATGGCGTTGAGCCAGATGGCGTTGAAAACATGCATTTATTATTGAGTCGGCAATGAAATTTAAAGATTTGCTGTTTCCAATACTGGAAATCAATAGTCAGACTGAGATTACAGGCATAACGCTTGATAGTCGGCAGATTAAAAATGGTGACTTGTTCGTTGCCTTAAATGGTGCCCATCAACATGGGCTTGAACATGCAGATCAGGCAATAAAACAAGGTGCTGTTGCAATTATTTATGATCCTGAAGGGATTACTAAGCAACCAATCTTAGATATTGAGTGTATTGCGGTTCGACAATTAACTCAATTTTTAGGTTCGATAGCCGCAAAGTTTTATGGCAAGCCATCAGAAAAATTAGCAGTAATTGGCATCACAGGTACCAATGGCAAAACCACCTGTAGTCAGTTAATTGCGCAAGCATTACCAGATTGTGGAGTGATTGGTACATTAGGCTGGGGGGCTCCTAGAAAATTATTACCAACGGCCAATACCACGCCGGATGCTTTAGCGATGCAAGCCATGCTCTCCGAGTTGGCATCACAGAATAAACAGGCCGTTGCTATGGAAGTTTCTTCACATGGTTTACAGCAAGGCCGAGTTAATGCTGTTGAGTTTACCGGTGCCGTATTTACTAATATTAGTCGTGACCATTTGGACTATCACGGCAATATGGATGAATACTTAAAAGCAAAACTAATGCTTTTTAGAATGCCGAGTTTGAAATTTTCAGTGCTTAATTTGGACGACCCTAAAAGCAAGGACGTATTACAGGTTTTGGATAGTGCGGTCGACTGCTGGACATTTAGCACTCAAGGTAAAAGCCTAAAAGACGCTCAATGTTTGATTGCAGAGAACATTCGCCACAGTAATGAGGGGATTGATTTTGAGATTCACTTTGGTGAAAAGACCTTTAAGGCTTACACGCCAATCGTTGGCGACTTTAACCTCGAAAATGTACTCGCAGTATTAGCGGTTTTATTAGCAATGAACACACCGCTTGAACTAGCCATAGCAAAGTTGAGAAATCTGAAGGCGATTGTCGGGCGAATGGAGAAATTTGGGGGTGATGACAAACCAACCGTGTTAGTTGATTACGCACACACGCCTGACGCACTCGAAAAAGTATTGAAAGCAGTAAAAACCAAGCAAAGCTTATGTGTTGTGTTTGGTTGCGGTGGTAATCGTGATCAAGGTAAGCGGCCAGAGATGGGGCGAATCGCTGAATCTTACGCTGATCGAGTCATTATTACTGATGACAATCCGCGCAATGAATCGGCAGACGAAATTATTGAACAGATATTGGCGGGTTGCCAGACTGACAAAATGATAGTGATTAATGACAGAGCGACAGCGATAACAACCGCTATTTGCCAAGCTAAAAAGGATGATTGGATTGTGATAGCTGGTAAGGGACATGAAGCTTATCAAGAAATTAACGGTGTTAAATGGCCATTTAGTGACCAAACAATTGTTGAACAAGCTTTAGCAACTTGGGGGCAACAGTGAATCTGCAATTAAGCGACATCGCAATAGCGGTTCAAGGTCAGTTAATTGGTGCTGATATAGCCTTCAGAGGTGTTGGCATTGATACTCGGACTCTGCAAGCGGGTGATTTATATGTGGCGCTAAAAGGCAAACAGTTTGATGGTCACGATTTCGTTGATAAAGCCCAACAAGCTGGCGCGATTGCCATCTTGGTTGAGAAATCAATCAATACGCCATTACCGCAAATTATTGTTAGCGATAGCCGTTTGGCATTAGCACAATTAGCGGGATTTTGGCGTCAGCAATTGCCTGTAAAAGTAGTTGGTGTGACCGGTAGCAATGGCAAAACCACTGTTAAGGAAATGATTGCGGCAATCTTGGCTACTCAAGGTGAAACGTTGTTTACCCAAGGCAATCTCAATAACGATATTGGAGTGCCTTTAACTTTATTAAAATTGAAAACAATTCATCGCTTTGCAGTGATTGAGATGGGTGCTAATCATCCTGGTGAGATTGCTTACACCAGCCAATACGCAGCACCACAAGTTAGCGTAATTAACAATGTTGGTGCGGCTCATATCGAAGGATTTGGTGACCTCCAAGGTGTAGCTAAAACCAAAGGTGAAATTATTCAAAGCCTCGCCAATGATGGCGTAGCGGTGATTAATCGCGATGATGCTTTTTATGATTTTTGGTGCGATTTGGCGCAATCACGCAAAATCGTGAGTTTTGGTTTAAGTCAACAAGCCGATATTCAGGCTGAAAAAATTAGTAGTCAGCTTGAAAACAATGGTTATGTCACCGAGTTTGAGTTGAAAGTAGATGGTGTAGATGCTTTAACCATCAAACTTAATTTAGCCGGTGAACACAATGTTAAAAATGCTTTAGCGGCTACGGCTGCCGCTTTGCAATTTGGCATTGATTTGCCAGATATAAAACGTGGTTTAGAAAGCGTAAAACCGGTTCTAGGCAGAATGCAGCCGTTGCGCGGCAGAAAAGGCAATCTGATTATCGATGACACTTATAACGCTAATCCATCGTCATTGAATGCAGCATTAGAAGCATTAAATCCAAATCAAATCAATTGGTTAGTTTTGGGGGCGTTCGGTGAGTTGGGGGCCGACAGCGCAGAGATACACCGACAAATGGGCGACAGTATCAAAGCGATGTCGGTGCAGCGTTTATTTGCTACCGGCGCATTGGCAAAACATAGCGTCGAAGCATTTGGTGCTGGCGCACAGTATTTTGAAACACAACAACAATTAATTGCCGCTTTAGATGAAGCGGTCACAGGTCGGGAAACCTTATTGGTGAAAGGCTCGCGATCACAAAAAATGGAAAATGTGGTAGCGGCTATGGTCGACAATTTTAGAGCAGCATAATGTTACTTTTACTTGCAGATTTTTTATCAAACATCGACAGTGGATTCAGGGTTTTACATTACCTGACCTTTAGAGCGATTTTAGGCGTGTTAACCGCACTGGTGATTTCGTTACTAATCGGACCGATGGTGATTAGAAAATTAACCCGTAACAAAATCGGTCAAAGTGTTCGCGACGATGGTCCGCAAAGCCACTTTTCAAAATCAGGCACCCCAACAATGGGCGGTAGCATGATTTTATTTGCGGTCGCGATAAGTACTTTATTGTGCGCTGATTTGAGCAATCGTTATATTTGGGTGGTGTTATTAGTGACATTAGCGCATGGTGTGATTGGCTTTGTTGATGATTATAAAAAGGTCTTATTAGGTAACAGCGACGGTCTGTCAGCAAAAGCCAAATATTTTTGGCAATCCGTCGTAGCCGCCAGTGCTGCGGTTTATTTATTTAATACCGCGCAAGTACCGGCAGAAACGCAATTAATCGTCCCGTTCTTTAAAAATGGCACCTTCAATTTAGGCTGGGGTTATATCGTCTTGACCTATTTTGTGATTGTCGGTACCAGTAACGCAGTTAATTTAACCGATGGTTTAGATGGCTTGGCGATTATGCCAACAGTGATGATTGCAGCGGCTTTGGCTATTTTTGCTTATCTATCAGGACACATTAATTTCTCACAATATCTGCAAATCCCCTTCATCCCAAAATCGGGTGAGCTGGTGGTTTTTTGTGCGGCTCTAGTCGGCGCGGGATTAGGTTTTTTATGGTTCAACGCTTATCCTGCGATGGTATTCATGGGGGATGTTGGTGCTTTGGCTTTGGGTGCTGCCCTCGGGATTGTGGCTGTATTAGTAAGGCAAGAAATCGTTTTGGTCATTATGGGCGGCATCTTTGTGATGGAAACCATTTCGGTCATCATTCAAGTAGCGTCCTACAAAACGCGTAAAAAGCGCGTGTTTTTAATGGCTCCTATTCATCACCATTTTGAATTAAAAGGCTGGCCGGAACCCCGCGTGATTGTACGGTTCTGGATTGTTTCGGTCATTTTAGTGTTAATTGGTCTTTCGACCTTAAAACTGAGATAACTATGAATACTTCTGCGCTTCTCAGTTCTCTGGAAACACATTTCAATCTGAATCCAGCAGACGCTCGGTTATTGATTGTTGGCTTAGGTGCGACGGGCTATTCAGCTGCCCAGTTTTTACAAAAAACACCAATTAAATTTGCCGTCATTGATAGTCGAAGCCACCCGCCATTAATCGACAGTTTTCGCGAACAAATGCCTGATGTTGCTGTCTTTTGCGGTGGTTTTGATCAATCAGCATTTGATGTCGCCACTCATTTATTAGTTAGCCCTGGTGTGTCATTAAACGAAAAGGCTATTTATAAAGCGTTGCAAGCTGGTGTTACTGTGATGAGCGATATTGATTTATTCGCTTGTGCGACAGACAAACCGATTATTGCCATTACAGGTTCAAACGGTAAAAGCACTGTTACCACTATGCTCGGTGATATGGGGCAAGTGGCTGGCGTTAAAACTGCGATTGGCGGTAATTTAGGCACACCGGCTTTGGATTTACTTCAGCAAGATGCTGACTTGTATGTACTGGAATTATCGAGTTTCCAACTAGAGAGAACTACCGCTTTAAATGCCAAAGCGGCTACCGTTCTCAACGTAACGCCTGACCACCTTGATCGTCATGATGGAATGGAAGGTTACGCCCAAGAAAAACAACGTATTTTTCGTGGTAATGGCGTCATGATTTTGAATGCCGATGATGCGCTTGTGATGGCTATGCAGGCCGAGCATCGTATCACTTACAGTTTTTCAACCGAGCAAAACGCTGATTTTTATCTGCAACGTGGCGAAAAAGATCAACTGATGTTTGGGCAACACGTTTTGATGGATGCTGACGAATTGCGTCTTGAAGGTACTCATAATATTGCCAATGCTCTAGCTGCTTTAGCATTGGGGCATGCGGTAGGTTTGGATTTAAATGCTATGTGTCGCGCATTGGCTAAATTCAAAGGCCTTGCACATCGAATGCAAAAAGTCGCTGAAGTGAAAGGTGTTTCTTGGGTTAATGATTCTAAAGCGACCAATATCGGTGCTTGCGTTGCGGCTTTACAAGGTTATCAACACAAAGTCATTTTGATTGCGGGGGGTGATGCAAAAGGCGCGGATATGCAAGAGTTATTACCTGCGGTTAAAGCAAAAACTAAGGCCGTGATTGTGATGGGCAAGGATGCTGAATTAATCAGTACTGCCATCGATGGCTGTGTGCCGGTCTACTTTGCTAACAATATGAAACAAGCGGTTGCAATCGCAGCTGAACAAGCAGTGACTGGCGATAGTGTTTTGTTATCTCCCGCTTGCGCTAGTTTGGATCAGTATAAAAGTTACGCTGAACGTGGCAGTAAATTTGCCGAAGCAGTGTTAGGGTTACCGACATGCTAAACCCAACCAAACTATTCAGCATCGAAACCCGATCAAACGTTGATGGTTTATTAATGTTTGCGTGTTTTGGGTTGCTAAGTATTGGTTTTGTGATGGTAATTTCTGCCTCTTTGCATTTGGGTGTGAAAATGGCTAATGACACTTCGCATTATCCTTTAAGACAATTTACGCATATTGTCTTGGGTTTGGCGGCTGCATTTGGTGTCATGCGCATTCAGATTCGTACATGGGAGAAATGGGGGCAGTTTTTGTTCATTAGCGGCATTGTTTTGTTGTTAATCGTTTTGATTCCCGGTGTTGGTGTCAGAGTGAACGGCAGTATCAGATGGTTATCGATTTTGGGGTTAAGGATTCAAGTTTCTGAAGTAATGAAACTGATTTCTGTCGTGTATATGGCCAGTTATATCACTCGGTATGGTGATCATGTCAGGCGCTCTGCGATTGGTTTAGCTAGGCCAATGGGTTGGCTTTCTGTCGCTTGTGGTTTGCTGTTGTTAGAACCCGACTTTGGCTCAGCGGTCGTCGTTGTTGTGATTGCGATGGGCATGATGTTTTTAGCGGGTGCCCGAATTTCTCAGTTTGTCGTGTTAACGGTTGTGTTAACCATTGGCGCGATATTTTTAGTCAAATTATCGCCCTACCGTTTAGCGCGAGTCTTAAGTTTTAGTGACCCTTGGGCCGATGCGAGAAACACCGGTTTTCAATTAACGCAGGCACTGATTTCGTTCGGCCGCGG
>JBJSYX010000072.1:0-5799 GCA_046090005.1 Methylomonas sp.
GTCCCCATATCATGCGCGGCACTCGCTGCCAAAGTCCCCAACGAAACCACCCGCTCATCCCGCAAGGCGCTTTCTCTAGCATCAGCCAAATTACGCTCACGCTCTTTTAAGGTTTTCGCCAACGCTACCACGAAAAACGCCACCAAACCGGCACTAAACACAAAACCAAACCACATCCCAAAAATATGCAGATTGAAATAACGGCGGTCGGCAATTAAGTGCATCTGCGCCATCAGTTCTGGCGTCATGTTTTCCATATCGCCGTGCATCATGTGTGGTTCAATCGCCGGCAAGGGGATATTGTAGGTAATCAACATGGTGTAAATACTGGAAGTAATAATCACCATATTCCAAGCATAGGCTTGTGGCAACATAATCGCAGTGACAATTAACGGCAGCAAAAACACCCAGATAATCGGATTCGATGCCCCCCCCGTTAAGTACAGCATGTAAGCCAGCACCAAAACATCCATACAAATTTGCGAGAAAATCTCGTGTTCGGTGACTTCTTCTTTGGTTCGTAATCGTAACCAAGTGTATAGATTAAGAATCGAAATCGCGAAAATCCCCAGCCATAATTGATTTTCTGGCAAGGTCACATTCATCATTTTGACCACCACACACACGGTCACCATCACGGTAAACAGCATCAGGTTTCTGAGAATGTAAAGCCATTTTAGATTTTCCCGAATCGAGATTTCGGTTTTAGGCAGAATATGAGAAAGCATGAAAAGCATGATTAGTATTGATTAGCACTAAAAAGAGATTGCCTATAGTAACCCTGTCTGAGCCAAGTGTCTGCGCTATTGCGCGTTTAAGTCGCACAATCATCAGCGATAATCATCAACATGGTTATAATCTCGCCATCTGTCATTAAAACCAAACACCATGTCTTTATCGCTTATTCCTGAATCAGCATTGGCTGTTAACCCCGATCAACCACTGTTTTGGAGCGGCTTGAATGGCTGCGGTGATTCCTTAGCTTTAGCCACCGCAATCGCCGAACAACAACGCTTATGGGTGATTGTCACGTCTGACACCCAAACTGCTTTACGTTTGGAACATGAATTAGGCTTTTTCTTAAATCACAGCCTGCCGATTGTGCATTTTCCCGACTGGGAAACATTGCCTTATGACGTGTTTTCACCGCTACCGGAAATTATTTCAGAGCGCCTACGCACTCTTGCCCTGCTCCCCGATACCCAACGCGGTGCCTTAATTGTGTCGGTGGCGACATTGATGCACCGCTTAGCGCCCCGTGAACACATTTTGGCGCATAGTTTTGTGATTGAAGTCGGTGGCACTTTGAACTTAGAACTGAGCCGCCTCAAACTGGAGGCAGTCGGTTATCAATGTGTTTCGCAAGTCTATCAACACGGTGAATTTGCCGTGCGTGGCTCGATTATCGACCTGTTTCCAATGGGCAGTAAGCAACCGTATCGGATTGAGTTGTTTGATGATGAAGTCGAATCCATTCGCAGCTTCGACCCTGACAGCCAAATGTCGTTGCAAAAAATGGACAAATTCGAGCTATTCCCCGCGCGTGAATTTCCCTTTACCGACGAGGCCATCAAGCATTTTCGCCAAGCGTTTCGCGAACAATTTCCCGATTCTTCACCGAAAAACACCCTGTATTTAGACGTTTCCAAACACATCGCGCCAGCAGGGATTGAGTATTACCTGCCGTTATTCGTTGATAAAACCGAATCCTTATTCGCTTATCTGCCGAAAAATGCCGTGTTTGTGGTGCCTAGCGATTTTGCCGACACTGCGCAACGCTTTTACGACGAAGCCGAACAACGCTATCAACAACGCAAATATGCAGTGGATAGACCGTTATTACCCCCCACACAGTTGTTTTTGAGCGCTGATGATTTGTTAGCCAACAGCCAAACATTTGCCCAGATTGTGTTGGATAACCAAACCCAAGTCGGTTTTTCATTTCAATGCCACGCCTTACCGGACATTGCCATTGATAACCGCTTAAAAGAACCAGCACAAAAGCTACGCCAGTTTATTGAAACGGCGGATGGCAAAATTCTGTTAATCGCTGAAACCGCCGGTCATCGCGAAGGGATTTTAGAAAAACTCAAAGCGGTCAAAATCAAGCCTAAACAAGTTCAAAACTGGCCAGAGTTTTTGGTAACCGATGACAAACTGTCTATCGTGGTTGCGCCGCTCGATCACGGTTTATGGCTAGACAACCCACCGTTAGCCATCATCACCGAAAGCCAACTCAATGGCGAAAAAATTCAGCAGCGCCGTCGTCGTCGCAAATCAGCCGCCCGTGAATTAGAAAACATTTTCAACAACCTTAACGAGCTGACTATCGGCTCACCAGTGGTGCATCAAGAACACGGTGTTGGTCGTTATTTAGGTTTGCAGACCCTCAATGTCGGTGGTTTTGAAGCTGAATTTTTGATGCTGGAATATGCCAACAACGACAAGCTCTATGTGCCGGTTTCATCGTTACATTTAATTGGTCGCTACAGCGGTATCAGCGCCGAAAATGCGCCGCTGCATAAATTAGGCACCGAGCAATGGAGTAAGGCCAAGAAAAAAGCCATGGAACGGGCGCGGGATGTGGCTGCCGAATTGTTGGATATTCACGCCAAACGCGCGGCACGTCAGGGCTTTGCCTTTAATGTTGAAAACACCGAATACAACGCCTTTGCCGCCGCATTCCCGTTTGAAGAAACCCCCGACCAAGCCAGCGCCATCGAAGCGATTATCCACGACATGACTAATCCACAGCCGATGGATCGGGTGGTTTGCGGCGATGTCGGCTTTGGTAAAACTGAAGTCGCGATGCGGGCGGCATTTATCGCGGTGCAAAGCGGCAAACAAGTGGCGGTGTTGGTGCCCACCACCCTACTCGCCCAGCAACATTATCAAAACTTCCGCGACCGTTTTGCCGATTGGCCGATTCGGGTTGAAGTCATGTCGCGCTTTGTAACACCAAAACAGCAAAAAGCGATTAACGACGATTTAGCCGCCGGTAAAGTCGATGTGGTGATTGGCACTCACAAATTGCTGTCTAAAGACATGGCATATCAAGCGCTAGGCTTAGTGATTATCGATGAGGAACACCGGTTTGGCGTCGCGCAAAAAGAGCATTTCAAAAAATTGCGTCACGAGCTGGATTTACTAACTTTAACTGCCACCCCGATTCCACGCACCTTAAACATGGCAATGTCTGGACTACGCGATATTTCGATTATCGCTACCCCGCCGCCCAATCGTCATGCGATTAAAACCTTCATTACTGAATGGATAGACTCGCAAATTCAGGAAGCGTGCCAGCGAGAAATTAAACGTGGTGGTCAGGTATTTTTCCTGCATAACGACGTTAAAGGTATGGATAAAATGGCCCGCGAGCTGGAAGCCTTGGTGCCAGAAGCGCGGGTGCAAATCGCCCACGGCCAGATGGCTGAACGCGAGCTGGAACAAATTATGTTGGATTTTTATCACCAACGATTTAATGTCTTAATCAGCACTACGATTATCGAAAGTGGTATCGATGTGCCAACCGCCAACACCATCATCATCAATCGTGCCGACAAACTGGGCTTGGCGCAGCTGCATCAGTTACGCGGTCGGGTCGGACGTTCGCATCACCGCGCTTATGCTTATTGCGTAGTACCGCCTAAATCATTAATGTCGAAAGATGCAATTAAGCGTTTAGAGGCGTTTGAAAGTTCTGGCGAATTGGGTGCTGGCTTTATGTTGTCATCACATGACATGGAAATTCGTGGTGCTGGTGAGCTGTTGGGCGACGATCAAAGCGGTCAAATTCAAGAAATCGGCTTCACTATGTACACCGAATTACTGGAACGCGCAGTGAAAGCGCTGCAATCTGGCAAACAACCGGAACTTGATGCACCGTTTGATTACGGCCCAGAAGTCGATTTACAAACCGCTACCTTAATTCCCGAAGATTACCTACCCGACATTCACGCCCGTTTAGTGTTATACAAACGCATCGCCAGCGCTGAAACCAGCGAGGATTTACGCGGGTTAAAAGTCGAAATGATTGATCGTTTTGGTTTATTGCCAGATCAAACCAAAGCCCTGTTTGCAATCACCGAGTTAAAACAACAAGCCGCGCCTTTAGGGATTAAAAAACTCGAAGCTCATGCAACCGGTGGTCGGATTATTTTTACCGCAAATCCACAGATTGATACTGGCGAGCTAATCACTTTGATTCAGACTCAAGCGCAGATTTACAAATTTGATGGTGCAGATAAATTACGGTTTATTCAGAATTTTGAAGACATGGAGCAGAAGGTGGCGTTTTTGGAGAACGTTTTGTTGCGATTAACGCCTAAACAAATCAATTAGGCTAAACTGCCAAACCTATCAGCCAGATTTAGCATTTACGGAGTAAATCATGTTAGAAGTTGAATTATCAGAACAATACCAAGTTGCTATTCCTCAGGAAATTCGCACCTCATTAAATTTAAAAGCAGGTCAACGATTTTCCGTCATTGTAAAAGGCGACTTAATTTCTTTAGTACCTAAGGCGTCTATTAGTGCTTTTAGAGGGATTCTTAAAGGCGCTTCGACCGATAACATTCGTGACCGTACAGAAAGAGTATGACAATTGTTGTTGATACTTGTGGTTGGATAGAATGGTTAACTGATGGTGAATTGGCTGAAAACTTTGCAGCATTTTTAACCGACTTGGATAATTTGATAGTCCCTACATCCATTCAATATGAATTGCATAAATGGATTTGCCGAGAAAAAAATGAAACACTAGCAATGGAAATTATAGGTATCACCCAGCAAGCGCAAGTCGTTGCATTTGATGAGTCTTTAGCATTATTAGCGTCAGAATTATCACAACAATATAAATTGAGTTTTGCTGACGCCATTATTTATGCGACTGCTAGAAACCATCATGCAGAATTAATTACCGCAGATGATCATTTCGAAAATTTGCCGAATGTTCGATATTTTTCAAAAAAAGCCAATTAAATCAGCTGTCATGACAACTATCACTACGCACCATAACAGCTGATAACGATTACTTACCTAACACATCATCTCTGACGCTTTCTACCAAAGCCGCGGCCTCAGCAATCAAATCAGCAGGGACATTTAGCTCTTGCAAGGTTTCGCCTAATAACTCTAATACCACATCAAAATGCGAGTCGTTAAGGCCTTTTTTAACCAAACGGGCATGACCTTCGCGTAACGAACGGCCAGTGTATTCATTAGGGCCGCCAAAAGCTAAGCTCATAAAGGCTTTAAGATGTGCCGCTTGTTTAGACATATCAACGTTTTCAAAAAAACGATTAACGCGATAATCATCAGCAATTTTTTGATAGAACAAATCGACAGCGGCATTCACCGCTGCTTCACCGCCAATACGCTCATACAACGATGCTTGGTTTTCTTCACTCATAAGATTTCCTCCTCTAATTATTGTAATTGTTGAGGCGGCGGTGTTTTCGGCAAAGGAAAGCGATTGCAGATTAACCGACCTCAGCAAAGATAATAACCTTAAATAGTGTTGGCTCAAAACTATTTAAGGTTGAAGCGAGGTCGATCGTTTGAGATTTATTGAATAGCTTCCAATCCGCCCATGTAAGGACGCAAAGCTTCTGGCACAGTGATAGAGCCATCTTGATTTTGGTAGTTTTCCAACACCGCAATCAAAGTACGACCCGCCGCCAAACCGGAACCGTTTAAGGTATGCACCAACTCAGGCTTGCCGGTTTCTGGATTACGCCAACGAGCTTGTAAGCGACGGGCTTGGAAGTCTTTGAAATTACTGCATGAAGAAATCTCGCG
>JBJSYX010000073.1:0-6531 GCA_046090005.1 Methylomonas sp.
TGGTTACTTTTCTTTGCCCAAACAAAGAAAAGTAACTCGCTTGTCGGTGCGACCAATCGGCAGGATAGCCGATTGGCATGTAGCCTTTAGGGCGAAAAACAGGGATGTTTTTCGTGAAACCGACATCTAAATAGCTTCGCAATGCGAAACCTTAAAAACAGACAGGCCATCAATGTTTGATGACCTTATCGCGAATGATGCGCTGCGCTATCACTTAGCAAATCCCAAATGTTGTATAAAACCAATAAGACTCGATTTAGAGGAATAGATATGCGAATTTTTACCCCAAGACGACAGCAAATAGTCTGCTTATTAGCCTTGGTTACAGGCTCGGCAATCGCCGCAGACCACAATACGGTCAGCATCGATAAAAGCGCAGTCAAAGCGATTGAATTCAATTTGGCCGAAGATAATCTCCAGCAATTTGGTTTTAAATTGACGGCAAAAAGCATGGCCGAGCGGGTCAAGGCTAATTTAACCGAATGGCATTATCCTTTTCAGGCGATCGATGGCGCTTATTCGCATCGCTTACAAGCTAAATTAGGCAAAGTCAGCCATCAAGCAACGCCGGTTGGTTTCTCTTTTACCAGCGGCAGCTCCGATCCGCGTTCACCGGATTTTCAAAAAGCCGATGTGTTACCGATTACTTGCACCCTTAGCAAAATCGGTGACGCAAACCAAACCATCGAACAACACAGCAGCTTTGGGATTCATCAATTTATCGATCAACCCAGCGAGGCTAAGCTGAATGATAAATTGGTCGATCAAATCAGCACGGCTTGTTTCAATTTATTAGATGAATTAAGGCTGCCAAGCGCGGTTGGTAATAATTTAGACAGCAAAACCTTTAAACCGACTTGGATGCCGGAGGTGAAAGTCGAGGTCAAGCAAGTGCCGGTGGTTAACAGCACTAACCTGGATGCTGGCGCTCAATCAGCTAACGAAGAAACCCGCAAAGAGATTATTATTCACAACCAAGGTACGCCGTTGATTTTGAATTTTGGTCATGAGCGACGTTAATTAAACAGAGTAATTTAGGAGTATTGTGAAAGCCGGCCTTTATAAAAATATCGCTAAAGTCAGGCGTGATTACAATGGCTTGGTGGCTAATGAAACTTTAGAAGACTACGCCTTACGCTATGCGCCGCGTAGCTTTCGTAAGTGGTCAGGATTTCGGGTTGCGAATACGGCGTTTGGCTCGACCTCGTTCTTGGTGTTAGAGGCGATTGGCGGCTTCTTATCGATTAATTATGGTTTTACTAACGCTTGTTGGGCGATTTTAATTGTTGGCTTGGTGATTTTTATCACCAGCTTGCCGATTAGTTATTACGCCGCTCGTCATCATATTGATATTGATTTGCTGACCCGAAGTGCTGGCTTTGGCTATATTGGCTCGACCGTTACTTCCCTGATTTACGCCTCGTTTACTTTTACCCTATTTGCTTTAGAAGCCTCGATTATGTCGTTGGCTATCGAACTGTATTTTCATCTCCCGTTAGCGATTGCCCATGTAGTCAGCGCCTTGATTGTGGTGCCGTTGGTGACTTTTGGGGTCACTACGATTAGTCGAATGCAGTTGTGGACGCAGCCGATTTGGTTGCTGTTGTTGATTGCGCCTTATGTCGCGGTGGTGATGCGTGAGCCTGAAGCTTTGCTGACCTTAAACAGTTACTTCTGGATTGCCAGCAGTGGCCAAGGTTTTGATTGGTTGCTATTTGGTACCGCGACTACGATTGCTTTTTCGATGGTGGCGCAGATTGGCGAACAAGTCGATTTTTTGCGTTTTATGCCGAATCAAAAACCGGGAAAAGCGTGGCACTGGTGGTTGGCGATGTTGTCGGCTGGGCCGGGCTGGATTGTGTTTGGCGTGATTCGGCAAATATCTGGTGCGTTGTTGGCGCATTTGGCGATTCGGCATGGGATTAGTGCTCAGCACGCCCACGAACCGACGCAAATGTATTTGGTCGCCTACCAACAATTGTTTGAAAATCCGCAATGGGCGATGGCGGCTACCACTTTGTTTGTAGTGTTAAGCCAGATCAAGATTAATGTCACCAATGCTTATGCTGGCTCTTTGGCTTGGTCGAATTTCTTTTCACGAGTCACACACAGCCATCCCGGACGGGTGGTGTGGTTGTTGTTTAATGTTTTGATTGCTTTGTTGTTAATGGAGTTTGGTGTATTTGGCGCGTTGGAAAAAGTGCTGGGCTTGTTTTCCAATATGTCGATTGCTTGGATTAGTGCGGTTGCTGCGGATTTGATGATTAACAAACCGCTGGGTTTAAGTCCCAAAAAAGTTGAATTTAAACGCGCTTATTTGGCGGATTTAAATCCAGTGGGGATTATTGCTACCTTCACCGCTTCGGTGGTGTCGATTTTGGCTTATTTGGGGTTGTTTGGCGAATACCCGAAAGCCTTTTCAGCGTTTATCGCTTTAATGGTGGCATTTATCTTGGTGCCGACTATCGCTTATTTTGGCGGTAAAAAACATTATCTGGCCAGAGATGGCGAGGCTGAGCAAGCCATTGATAAAACCTGTTCGATTTGTGAAAACCGTTTTGAGCATGAAGATTTAGCGCATTGTCCGGTTTATGCCGGCAGTATTTGTTCCCTGTGTTGTACGTTGGATGCGCGTTGTTTAGATGCTTGTAAAGTCGGTTTTCGATTTGATGATTATATGCAGGGGCTGGCCGAGCGATTTTTGCCCAAGCTGATGAGTTTGAATGCGCGTTTGCGGATGCTGCGATTTGCCTTGATGTTTGGTTTTTTGTCGGTATTGACTGGGATTTTTGTCAGCATTATTTATTATCAAGACTTGCTCACGGTTCAGCATAATTTGGCCAGTTTTGATTTGTTGGTGAATAACTTCCTCAAAATCTACGCTTCCTTATTAGTGTTTATTGGTTTGTGTACCTGGTGGCTGATTTTAAATGCCGAAAGTCGGCGAGTGGCATTGGAAGAAACCTCTAAACAAACCCAATTGTTATTGCAAGAAATCGAAGAGCACAAAAAAACCGACCAAAAACTCCAGCAAGCGATACACATGGCCGATACTGCCAATCAAGCCAAAAGTCGCTTTTTAAGTAATATGAGCCATGAAATCCGTTCGCCGTTGAACAGCATTGTTGGTTATGCGCACATTTTGCATCAAGACCCAACGATTCCTGAGCATCGGCGACAAGCGGTTGAGACCATCAAGCGCAGTGGTGAACATTTAAGTTCGTTGATTGAAGATATTTTGGATATTGCGCGAATTGAAGCGCGTAAGTTTGAATTGAAATATCAGGCGATTAATTTTTCCCATTTTATTGAACATTTAGTCAACACCTATAAAGAGCAAGCCGAAGATAAAGGCTTGAGTTTTAATTGCCATATTGTCAGCACCTTGCCGCAGCGGGTGCGTGGCGATGAAAAGCGGGTGGGGCAGATTTTGATTAACCTGTTAAGCAACGCGATTAAGTTTACTTCGCAGGGTGAAATCACTTTTCGCATTAGTTACAGCGGTGGTGTGGCCACTTTTTATGTGATTGATACTGGGCGCGGGATTGATGAAAAACAGCTACAGCAAGTGTTTCAGCCGTTTACCCGGTTAAATACCGCGACGGGTAATGCTGTAGCCGGTAGTGGTTTGGGGTTAACCATCAGTAAGATTTTGACCGAGGTAATGGGCGGCGAGCTGACCGTCACCAGTCAATTAGGGCATGGTTCGACTTTTGCGGTGCGCTTGTTATTACCGAGCTTAGCAATCGACACCGAACAAAATAGCGAGTTGCCGGTGATTGGTTATCAAGGTGTGCGGCGCAAAATTTTGGTGGTTGATGACCAGCGTGAACATCGGCAATTATTGACCGCGATTTTGGAACCGTTAGGTTTTCAAATCAGCGAAGCCAGTTCCGGCGAGTCCTGTTTATTAAAGGTACAGCATGAAAAGCCGGATTTGATTTTGTTGGATATTTCCATGACCGGGATTAGCGGTATCGAAACCACTGCGGCTTTGCGACAACAAAAATTGACCATGCCGATTTTGATTTTAAGTGCCAACGCTTATTCCAGTGATCGCGTAGCGGCTTTAAATGCCGGTTGTAACGAGTTTTTATCAAAGCCGCTGAAGGTGCCAGAGTTGTTAGATAGGCTTAAACAATATCTGGCTTTAACTTGGTTATATCAACCACCGGTCGAGCCCGAGATGAAAGCGGTGGTGGTGAATGCCATGGCAATTCCACCCGCTGAATTGGTGCAGGTTTGTATTGATTATGTGCGGATTGGCGATTTATTAGCTTTAAAGCAAACCGCTGATAAACTCGCCGCGAGTGATCCGCAATATGCAGTGTTTTTTGCCAAACTGAAAAGCTTGGCGAATGACTTTAAAGTGGGTGAAATCCGTAAATTATTAAACATCAGTAGACAGGAGTCTTAGTGAATCAGGCATTACCCGCTAACAATGGCACGGTGTTAATTGTTGATGACACGCCAGCCAATTTGGCTTTGTTATCCGATACCTTGTCCGAAGCCAATTATCGCGTGTTAGTCGCCACCGATGGTTATTCGGCGATTGAGCAAATTCAATTCATCAAGCCCGATATTATTTTGTTGGATGTGATGATGCCCGGGATTGATGGCTTTGAAACCTGTCAACGCTTAAAAGCGGATCCCGCCAGTGCCGAAATACCGGTGTTATTTATGACCGGATTAAGTGAACTGGATGATTTATTACGGGGTTTTAGCGAAGGGGCTTTGGATTACATTGTTAAACCGATTCGTCCGGCGGAAGTGTTGGCGCGGATTGAAGTGCATCTTAGCCAAACCCGTAATCGCTTGCGTGCTGAGCGTTTATTGCAACATGTCGATTTTGCGGCGGTTTCTGTTAATGCGGAAGGTCGGGTAGGTTGGTTAACCCCAGCTGCTGAACAATGGTTGATGGAATTTAATCAGCAACAGCTAGAGCCCGAATCGTTAGTGGCGGTGCAGGATTTATTACCGGCTAAAGTGCTGCATTGTTTCCAAAACTGGTTACAGCGCCTGGCGAAATTGGGTGGTGATGCGGCTGAGTTTAAATTGGCAGCGGGGTTTAGTTTAAGCATTAGCCCCTGTGAACATGCTGATGAATATTTGTTGTTATTACAGCGCGAGGATGCAGAATGGACGCCCGAAGTACTGCGCGAAAAACTCAAACTCACCTTTCGCGAAGCGGAAATTTTGATGTGGATTGCTCGCGGTAAAACCAATAAGGAAATTGGCATCATTCTCGACACCAGTCCCAGAACCGTTAACAAACATTTAGAGCATATTTTCGAGAAACTCGGCGTTTCTACCCGCGCCGCTGCGGTGGCAATGGTGTTGCAGAAAGCTTAATTGAGGGCGGTAAAATTACTTGCGCTCTTTTTTAAGTTTGGACTCGCATTTTTTCTTACAGAATTTCTTTTTCAAGCCACCGTATTTAGCGCATTGAGCCTCGCAGATATTATTGTCTGCGGTTGGCGTGATATTGGTAGAAAACTCTGGGGTGAGAATCGATTCTGGGGTGGCGGTTTGCTCGGTTGCGTCGCTGTCATCCCAAAAAGGGATATGAAACGCACAACCGGTGGTGTTGATTAACAAACTAAAGATTAAAACTTGAGTAAATCGCGTTTTCATAGCAAATCATTCCTTGGTAAGCCCTCGTCCTATAGTAAAGCAATTTTTACAAAAGTTATTAAATAGTAATTAAAAAAATGTAAAGCATGTCAATAATTGGAATCCCAGTTTGATTATTGCACTTGATGAACCATCATTTTTTATTTCCAGCAATCGCGTAGCAAACTGGCGTCAAAATTAAACTTGCTGCCATACCAAATAATAAACCTGCTGATAATGACAAAGTCATGGGGATTAAAAATTGCGCTTGTGGACTGGTTTCTAACAATGTAGGTAAAAAACCAGCGAAATTAGTTAAAAATGCCAACAAAATTGGTCGAAACCTTGAGCTACAAGCTTCGGTGATTAACTGGTCAATTGAGCTTTGTTGGTCGTCGTGTTGGCGAATGTAATCTAATAGGACCAAGCTATCATTTATAACCACGCCACTAGCGGCAATCATCCCCACCAAAGATTCCATTGATAAAGGTAATCCAATAAACCAATGCGCCAACACTGCACCGCTCCAAGCCACGGGGGCAGAGAGTAGGAAAATCAATGGTTTGCTATAGGATCGAAACGGCACTGCGATTAGGGTATAAATAACCAAAAGTGCAATTAAGGTGTTTTTACCAAATTGAGCAAGCATGGCCTGTTGTTCTTGACGTGCTTGGCCGATTTGAATCCGTAAGCCTGGAAATTGCTGTTGTAGGGTTTGAAAATAGCTTTGCTGTAGTTGTTGATAAAGCTCGTTGGCATCCGCTAAATCGGGATTAACCCGAGCCTGAACTTTTAAAACCCGTTGTCTATCTTCACGGTTAATTCGGGCGTAGCCAGCGATATTGTGAATTTCAACCAAACTTGATAAGGGGGCGGTTGCGCCGTTGGGTAAACGAATCGGTTGGCTATTTAAATCAT
>JBJSYX010000074.1:0-2391 GCA_046090005.1 Methylomonas sp.
GCAATATTCGCCAGTTTCGGGATGTTCCAAACCCAGTTTGGTCGCGTGTAAAGCTTGACGCTTAAAAGCTCGCAACGCCTCAGCTAACTCAGGACTACAATCGGCAGGCATTTGGAATCGACCACCATAAACTTGATCGCCCACCAAAGCGTAATTGATATGGCTCATGTGGACCCGAATTTGATGGGTACGACCGGTTTCGAGCTTAACCCGAATCAAGGTGTGACGTTTAAAGCGTTGCTCTAAACGGTAATGGGTCACCGCCTCTTTACCATCACGACGCACCGCATTACGTTTACGGTCCACCGGATGACGACCAATTGGCGCATCGACGGTACCACCGGCAGTCATCCAGCCTTTTACCAAAGCCAGATATTCGCGATTGATACTACGCTCTTGCAGCTGTTCAACCAAGCTGGTGTGCGCTTGCAAAGTTTTAGCAATCATTAACAAACCGCTGGTTTCTTTGTCGATACGATGAACAATGCCAGCTCTGGGCAAAATATTCAGATTGGGATCATGGTTCAGCAAGGCATTCACCAAGGTGCCATTCCAATTACCTACCGCCGGATGAACAACTAAACCGGCTGGCTTGTTGATAATCAGTAAGGAATCATCTTCGTAGACAATATCCAGCGGAATGTCCTCGGCATCGCACTCTAAAACCACTTCCGCTTCAGCATCCAACTCGATTTCTTCACCGCCATCGAGCTTTTCGCGACCACGCAAAGCCACGCCGTCAACCTTAACCCGCCCAGCTTTAATCCAAGTTTGCAGCTTGCTGCGCGAATAATCAGGAAACATTTCGGCCAGACACTGGTCGAGCCGCATACCTGCCAGTTCCTCGGGAACTCTTGCCGTTAATATCGTCATAGTGGTTTTTAAGTTATACTCGCGCTCGGAATGCCGCCGTTGGGCGGCAAAAAACCTGCAATATTACAACGTGTTGTCTATCGTATGCGATTACTTTTAGTAAAAACTATCCTCATCCTCAGCTTGGCTTTTAGCTTACAAGGTTGCGAAACCTTGCAAGGACTTATGAGCAAGGACTCTTCCAGCAAAGAAGATGAGTACAAAGACTGGGATGAACAACGCTTCCACGATCAAGCCAAAGAAGCGCTCGACAACAAAAATTTCCAAAAAGCGGTATCGATGTACGAAGCGATGGAAGCCCGTTATCCATTCGGAGATTACACGCCTCAAGCTCAGCTCAACGTGGCTTATGCCTACTATAAAAATGACGACCCAGAAGCCGCCATCGCTGCAGCCGAGCGTTTCATTAAAACCCATCCACGTAACACCAGTGTTGACTATGCCTATTACTTAAAAGGCTTGGTTAATTACAACCGCGGGATTGGTTTTATCGACCGCTTTTTACCAACCGATGCCTCTCAACGTGACCCCGGCCCAGCGCGAGATTCTTACGACAATTTCCAAGAATTAATTCGCCGTTTCCCAAATAGCCAATACACCGAAGACGCCAAACAACGAATGATTGCCTTGCGTAACAACTTAGCCATGTACGAAGTTCACGTTGCTGATTTCTACATGCGCCGCAAAGCTTATGTTGCCGCCGTTAATCGCGCCAATCATGTCATCAAAGAATACCAACGCACACCCGCTGTACCAATGGCATTGCAAATCATGCAAGACGGTTACACCCAATTAGGTTTAAACGATTTGGCCGCCGATGCAGAACGGGTGTTTAAACTGAACTATCCAAACGGCGCACCGCAAGCTGAGTATAAAGATGACACCTTTATCCAAAAAGCTTGGGACGCAATGGGATTGGATCATTAAGCCTTGTTTCAACCCATCACAAACAAACGACAGCTACCTTTAGGGTGGCTGTTACTGGCTGTTCCACTATTAGTTAGCGCCGAAAACAAACCCGAACCACTGTTTCAAAATCGTTTTTTTAGCCTATCGCAAGACAATCAATTACTCTGCGCCACCAGCCAACAGCAATATTTGCCCAGCGAACAACTCGACAAAGCCATCCAGTTTTACGAAAACCAGCACCCTAACCTGCGTCAGCAAGCAATAGCGGTGTTAACCGATCACAAAAATCCTGATCATCTCGATGATTTAGCGGATTACCGCGAAGACTGCATCAACAACGCCTCGCCGGATTTATGCTTACTCGAACATTATTGGCGCGATCAAGACGCTGCTAAACGGGCATTAGCCTTGTTTTACGATACCAAAACCGTGGTAAAACAAAGCGACGACTACAATTTGCCGTATTTCAAAGCCGACCATGTCCGTATTTTTGAAAAAGCCGTGCGTAAAATTCCGGCCTTTTTGCGCCAGCGGATCAGCAAAGCCAAACCCAATGACAAGCTAGAACAGGAAATCGCCGACAAACCCAGCGCGATGCAGGCGTTAATT
>JBJSYX010000075.1:0-2197 GCA_046090005.1 Methylomonas sp.
CACGAAAACAAGATCGAGGATTTGGAACTGGCATACCTGAACGCGGGTGGTGACAGTGTTTGAAAAATCCACTAGTGTTTAAAAATGCACTGACTGGTTAGTCGTGACGGGACAATAGCGAAAAAACAAAACCCCCGGCAGAGGGCAATCTACCGAGGGTTTCTGGTAACACAATCTGGAACAAACAGATCATGAAACTTGAAGATCATTATAAACGAATGCGCATAAAGTGGAATCGTGAAGAGGGATTCAATTTAGATATTCCATACAGTGGATGGGTAATGTTTTCTATTGGTATCACCATGATTTTGCATGAGTTACCAAACCTTATAGAAGTCATTCGATGGTGGTAGCTATCAGAGATAGCGTAAGCCTATAAACAAAACCCCCGACAGAGGGCTATCTGACGAGGGTTTCTATTCAAGCCATCTGAAAGCACCAGACGGAGAACATGAAAGATATTAACAGAACCAAGGTGAAACTGCATCCTATGAAATGCATTGAAGTTGATACTCCGGCAAACAAATACCTAGTCCATTACGTTGGAATCTCACTTGTCATTTGTGCATTAGCTTTATTTGTAGTCGCCGTTCGCTGGTGGTAAATATGATGCTTATTCTATTACTGAACATTCTTAAAAAACTGACCCCTGTTCTTCTAATTGCCGGATTGTTTGCCGCCGTTTATTGGCAAGGCTATCACTCTGCTGAAAAACACTGGATCGAGCGCGAGGCTCAAATTAGAGTTGAGTCAAATTCATTAATCGCCCAGGCCAAACAGCGAAACGCCGACATTCAAGCCCAGGCCGAACAGTCAGCCAAAATCATAGGGGAAACGTATGAACAGAACCACAAAACGATTAACGATATTGTCGCTTCTAATGCTGAGCTTGTTGCCAAGTTGCGCCGACAATCCGCAGCCAGTAGCGGTAAAAGTAGACTGTCCAACACTGCCAGCGCCACCCGCTCTAGCGCTACGCAAGATACCGGAAGCGGGGAGTTTCTCGAAAGCTTTGTCGATCAAGCTCGAATCGCTGACGAAACCTCAGAAACAGCCAGAGCCTGTCAATCAACACTAATCACTTATCAGGAAGCAATCAATGGAAGCACTCGCGCAATTAATTAACAATTTCGGTGATGTTATGGATGCCGTCACAACCACCGCGCCAAAAGTTGTCGCCGGCTGTTCGGTTATCGCGGCGTTTTTGCCAAAGCCGGATGATTCCGGTGTTTTGGCTAAGATTCACAAGACTATCAATGCTGTGGCGTTTAACTTCAATCAGGCGAAGAATCAAATTTAGTAAAAAGCCCCATCCTTGGGGCTTTTTTGTGTCTATCGGTCGATAGCTCTTAACCGTTTACCAGCGGTTTCAATCAATACTGGCAGAAAAGTGTAAGGCACTTGTTCCATCACAAAATTGCCGATGCTGAATTCGTCTTTTTTGATCACCAAATAACCGTCTGTTTTTAAGTCGCGGATAAAGTGGTCGCGCTGTTTAACTTCGGTATCGGGTTTCACTGCCCACATTTGCACCATGTCATCACCGTGCTGAGTAATCAGCCAGCGTTTCATGATTTCGCCGGGTTTGAGTGGGGCTAGGGTAATGGTTAGGCTGGTGTTGGTGGCAGTTTCTTCTTTTGGCAGTAATTCACCTTCCAACGGCAAGCGTCCCAACAGTGAAATGATGCTGGAAAAATGTTCTGGCTCGACTTCTTTGTAGGTTTTGCCAAATTTCTTTTTAATCGACAACCAGCATTTGACCGCTGCTGCGCCTTGTTTATCTTTTGGCAGAACGCCTACCCGTTCTTTGACCAGTGACTTAACGCAGTCTTGCATTTCCAGCGTTAGGCCATTGGGTAGGGCTTTTTGGGTTTTGGGTTCTGGGAATTGCGTTTCTCTATCCAAAACATCCAGCACCCATTTTCTAAAGTCTTTAGCAACGGCAGTACGGGCAAACATGGCGAGAAGGTGACAGCCGCGAAGGGAGAAAATTCTGATGTCTCTGGCTTGATCACCCTGCACGGTCAAATTGACCGTGCAGGTCATTGAGTCGGTAAACTCATCTTGATTTCTTGCAAAGATGCGAGAAATAGAATCTTGGTCTTTGTAGCCCAATGCCATTGCAATTTGCGACGATCTTAACCAAGGCTGTTGGTTGCGATCAATAACGTTGAATTGTGTATCTTGGAATGATAAA
>JBJSYX010000076.1:0-2222 GCA_046090005.1 Methylomonas sp.
CGATGGTGTCCAAGAGGATGTTATCGATATTATCCTGAATCTGAAAAAACTCGCAGTCATGCTGCATGGCAAAGATGATGCAACCATTACATTATCCAAAAAAGGTGTTGGTGTTGTTACAGCCCGTGATATTGATCTGCCACATAATGTTGAGATTGTAAATCCTGATTTGGTATTGGCACATATAACTCAGGATACGACTCTCAATATGAAGATTCGTGTCGAGCGCGGTCGTGGTTATGTACCTGCCAATGTTCGGAAAGAACAAAATGAAGACGCTCCTGTTGGAACTTTGATGATAGATGCGGCTTATAGTCCTATTGTTAGAGTTGCCTATCATGTGGAAAGTACGCGTGTAGAGCAACGCACTAATCTTGATAAGCTAATTATCGAATTGGAAACTAACGGAACGGTTGATCCAGAAGAAGCTATCAAACATGCGGCATCAATCCTTCATGATCAGCTTTCAGTGTTCGTTGATTTCGAGAAAGTTAAAGATCTGGTGCAAGAAGAAGTTGTTGTTGAAGAGCAAACATTTGATCCTGTGCTGTTAAGACCTGTTGATGATCTTGAATTGACTGTGCGATCCGCGAACTGTCTCAAAGCTGAAAATATTTTCTACATCGGCGATTTGATTCAGCGCACTGAAGTAGAGCTGTTGCGTACCCCGAATCTGGGTAAAAAGTCATTGACTGAAATCAAAGACATTCTGGCAATTAAAGGCTTATCTTTAGGTATGCGATTAGAAAACTGGCCACCTGAAAATTTGGTCGATCAGTCACAAGTTGGAATATAAAAATTAAGGCATTTTAGAAATGAGACATCGTAAATCTGGCAGACAGTTAAATAAAAATAGCAGCCACAGAAAAGCTTTATTCAGCAATATGGCTTGTTCTTTGTTTAAACACGAATTGATTAAAACCACGCTTCCTAAAGCGAAAGAGCTGCGTATGATTGCAGAGCCATTGATCACTTTATCTAAAGTTGATTCAGTTGCAAAGCGTCGCCAAGCTTTCTCAAAATTGCGTGATAGAGATGTGGTTACCAAATTATTTAATGAATTGGGTCCGCGTTATCAAACTAGAAATGGTGGTTATCTGCGTATCATTAAATGTGGTTTCAGATCTGGAGATGATGCGCCTATGGCTTACGTAGAGCTGGTTGATAGGGCAGCTACCAACACAGCGGCTCAATCTGCAGAATAACTGTCCAAAACCCGATAATCTAAAAAGATATCGGGTTTTTTATTTTCTGAACTCCTCATCCAATTGTTGCAAAAATGCTAATTTTTGCTGGATCTTAATCTCCAATCCCCTGTCACTCGGTTGGTAATATTTTCTTTCTAGTAATGCTTCAGGAAGATATTTTTCCCCTGCTGCATATGCATATCTTTCATCATGTGCATAACGGTATTTTTTGCCATAGCCTAGTTGTTTCATCAATTTAGTTGGTGCGTTTCTGAGATGAATTGGAACTTCAAGAGAGCCATAATGTGACGTATCCTGCTTTGCTAAGTTAAACGCCATATAGACCGCATTGCTTTTTGGGGCGCAGGCCAGATAAATTACCGCTTGTGCCAGTGCCAATTCGCCTTCCGGGCTACCTAAGCGTTCATAAGCATTGGTGGCGTCTAGGCTAATCTGCAGTGCTCTGGGGTCGGCATTGCCAATATCTTCTGACGCTATACGAATGATTCTTCTGGCAAGATAAAAAGGGTCGCAACCAGCATCAAGCATTCGCGTAAACCAGTAAATTGCAGCGTCCGGATTACTGCCTCTGACTGATTTGTGCAGAGCGGAGATCTGGTCATAAAAAATTTCACCATATTTGTCATAACGGTTTAGTTGTGTTTGTAACACCTGTTTTAATACAGTGGCATTTATTACCTCTGTGCCGGCCTGTTTTTCACTCAGGTCCAAGGCAATCTGCAGCATATTCAAGCAGCGTCTAGCATCTCCATCAGCAGCTTGAGCCAGAAGGTCCATTGCTGAGCCCTCAATACTAATCTTTTTGTTACCAAGTCCATTAATCGGGTCGGAAACAGCCTTTTCTATCAATTCTTGTAAATCTTTGCTTTCCAGGCTTTTCAGTACATAGACTCTTAAGCGCGACAATAATGCGTTATTTAATTCAAATGATGGATTCTCTGTCGTTGCACCAAATAAAATGATCGATCCTTCTTCTATAGGCCCTAATAAAGAATCCTGTTGGCTTTTAGAAAA
>JBJSYX010000077.1:0-6083 GCA_046090005.1 Methylomonas sp.
GCATTGATTGCTGAGATAATATCTTCAAAGCTCTGTCTAGCGTTTGTTTTTTCCACCACTTCCCCAGACAATAGCGCTTATCTCGATTAACGACTAACACGTTTGTATGACTAACACTGAAGATGTTCGTATTGATAAATGGCTTTGGGCTGCTCGGTTTTTTAAAACCCGTCATTTAGCGGCTGATGCGGTGAATGGCGGCAAGGTGCATGTCAATGGTCAACGCTGTAAACCCAGTCGGGATTTGAAGGTCGGCGATGTCGTTACCATTAGTAAAGATCAAAACCAGTGGGAGATTCGCGTTACCGATTTGAATAAGCAACGCCGCCCGGCCAAAGAAGCGGCAACCCTGTATAGCGAGGACGAAGCGAGTATTAATAAACGCCTACAACAAATCGAATTGCGTAAACAGCAACAAGCCTTGATGCCAGCTTCGGAACGCGAGCGGCGGCCTAACAAAAAACAACGTCGGCAAATTCACCGTTTTAAACAAGACAGCGTGTAAACTGTCCAATAAAACAATAGCCACAATCTTGGCTTCAATTTATCATTCTTAAATCCTATTCCGATGGGACTAAACGTTAACGGTTTAGCCTGATTTTGCGTTACTTAAAGGACACTTCATGTTGATACGCCCTGTTTTAGCGATTCCTTTTGCTTTGCTTGCCGCTGGCTTGTTGCCCGCTTGCTCCACTAACCGTCAGATTGCAGTCGATTATCCTAAAACCGACACCACACCGTTAAAACCATTGAAATCACAAACCGCGATAACTGGCGACGATTATTATGTGCAGTTAATTTCGCAATTTGAGTTTAAAGGTGACAATGCTTTGAAAGCTGGGTGTAGCGATATTGGTAGCCAATACGAAAACAGTGATTTATCGGCAGCGTTGGTATTCAACATTCAAAACGATCCGCTGAAATTTAAACGCGAAGCCAGCGGTTTTTTGTATCAAGCTGGCAATGGCAAATGTAATTTCAAACTGGAAACCAAAAAAGCGTATTTAACCCCTTGGTTACGTTTAGATTCGGCCAGAGACACCTCGGTTGATTACAATTTTTTAACCAGCCACAGCCGCGAAACCAATTTATCGCAGGTGGTTGATGACATTAATTCGGCCAGCAATTTATTAGCCATTACAGGGGTTGGTACTGGCGTGGCAATGCTGGGAAAAGTAGCGAGCAATTGGGTCGAAAAAACCCCACCGACGATTACCAAGGCCGCACCATCGGCTAAATACAGCTCGGAAACCCACTCTTTACCGTCAGTCATCAGCTTAACTGGCGAAGGTGGCAGTCTAAATCACAGTCGTCTAGGCGTATTTGAAGTGATTGATGCAGGACTTAAGGCCTGGGCATCAGAAACCAAGTTATTAGGCGAATTGCACGTTTACCCAGAAATCACCAGCTCATTGCTGCTTAAAACCGGTGCCGATGGCTTACCTGATGCCCATGATTTATCGCTAGAAGAGCTGTGGCGGTCACCCATGCAAGGCGCTAATGGCGAGGTATCACTGAAACAACTAATCGAACAAACCAATAAAGTTAATCTGCAAGCCAATCTGCAAAATTACAGCGAATTAGAAAGCCAATGCCGCCAATTGAAACTGGTAATGAAAGATTTAGGTTTTAATAAATTCGACCGTAACGCAGTGTTGTATTACTTTTTAAGTAAATCACCCGATTGGAAAAATTTTAATATTTCCACGCAACATGCGATGACCGACAGCATTCGCCCCAAACTATTGGAAGAATTTCATAGCAAAGATTTTGCTGGCTGTTTAGCTGATGAAGATTATTTGGCGATGAAAGCTATGCACTTAGCGGTGAATAGCCAACAGGATTGGGAAACGCTAACCAATTCACGCCAAAAGAAAGAAGGCGCGATTAGCCCCGTTCAATCAGCCGCTCGTCAATTATTAGCTGCCATTAAGAATCCTGATAAGGACCAAATGACCCATCAACTTTACCCGTTATTAATTAACGACAAAGCCGGTAATGGCAGCACCTTGGTGCAAAATCACCTTAGTAATTTTGGCTTGGAAACGTTGCTACAAGTGCCGAGCATTCCGGATGAAGGTGTAGTGGTTAATGCTTCGCAACTAGCCACCATGTTTAGTGGTTTGGGTGTGGAGGCATACAGCTGCGCTCGCCCCGCACAAGAACAAGGCCAACCTTTATCAACTATCGGCATTTTCCTGTTCAATACCAAACCAGACAGCCCGAAACAAAAAGGCGGGGCGCTGGAATTTGAATTAGTGCAAGGCAAAATCAGCCGCTTAACCTTCCAACATCCTTCATTTAGAGATTTTGAACAAAATCTAAGCGATTACCCTGATTTGGGCGGTTGCCGCATTGATGCAGAATTTTTGAACAAACTGCATTAAATCTGAGGAGTCGGCGGGTGTTTGCCAGTAAATCGCAAAAAATCAGCGCTGCTTTATCGGTGGCGCTAGGTTTATATGCCATTGGCGGTTTTTATTTATTACCCAGCATTGTGACGGCTAAACTGCCGGTTTTGGTGGCAAAACAAACCGATTACTCGGCTCAACTAAAAAATCTGAGTTTCAATCCATTTAGTTTTGAATTAAGCATCGACGAGTTAACGCTTAATAACCGCGAATCCAAAACCTTACTAGCTTTTGAAAATTTGACGATTGATTTGGCGGTGTGGGGTTCACTTTTTCAACAAAGTTTGGCGTTTGATCGGATTGCTTTAGCTAAACCAATTGCCAATATCGAACACTACCAAAATGGTCGCTTTAATTTCAGCGACTTAGTAGGTAGCAACAAACCCACCGAGCAAACTGCAGCGTCGGCACCGTTAAAACTAACTGTTCATCAATTAACAATTGAGGAAGGTCATTTAAGCTGGCAGGAAACCTTAGCCAACGGTGCCCAAAGCGAAACCTTATTACCCGTTAACCTTTCACTGTCTGACTTTAATAGCCAATCAGCGAATAACAGCCATTTTGATTTAAGTTTTAACCCGACTTCCGGCGGCCATGTGCATTGGTATGGGGATTTCAGCCTGATGCCGATGGCTTCAAGTGGGCAGTTGAATTTAGACGATATTGCGCTGAATAAAATCTGGCAGTTGTTTTTGCAAGAATTAATACCAATCACATTTAGCGATGGCCGTTTGTCATTAGAAACTGATTATCAAGCTAAAGATAATCAAGGAACATTCAGTTTTTCTAGCGACAATGGCAATATAGAAATCAAGCAATTATGCCTTAATCAATCTGAAAATAAACGCGAATTACTGACAATTCCTGAGCTAAAAATCAACAGCATCAGATTCAACAGCGATCAACAACAAGTCAACATTAACAGCGTCAACAGCAACAACGGCACTCTTAAAGCTTGGCTAGATACTGATGGTCAAATTAACTATCAACAACTGTTTAAATCTGAGCCGCCGGTTAATCCCCCAGCCGCCCCAACTACACCCGAAAAACCTTGGCAAATTCAGCTCGAACAATTGACACTCAACAACTATCGATTATTGTTGAGTGAACAAGAACCAAACAGACCAATTGCCGATTTAAGCAAGCTTAATTTGAATATCGATAAGCTTAGCAATCAGGCCGGACAAAGCTTTCCGCTACAATTAAGCACCCTACTCAACCAATCGGCAACCATCGTTATCAACGGCAACGTCAGCACATCACCTTTCAAAGCCAGCTTGAACACCGATATTAAAGAGCTAAAACTTCATAGCTTTCAAAGCTATCTGGATCGATACATTAATCTGGAATTAGTCGATGGTGAATTAAATAGTCATGGTAATTTTGAAATCAATTCAGGAGAAACTTTCCAGCTTAATTTTAATGGCGATGCCAATTTAGCAAACTTAATCACTCGCGACAAAATCAAAAATAAAGACTTATTGAAATGGTCTGATTTGCAGTTACAGAAAATTAATTTTGATTTAGGAAAACAGAAACTTAATCTCGACAAAGTCATCTTTGACCAGCCTTACCTGAGATTAACCATCAAAAAAGATCACAAGACCAACATCAGCGAACTAGTCATTCCACAAACCCAAAACACCGATAACACAGAATCCGCGCCAATGTTAGTTAATATTGGCCAAATAGAATTAAAACAAGGTCATTCTGATTTTGCCGACTATTCATTGTTATTACCTTTTGTCACTGAAATTAAAGCGTTAAATGGCTCAATCGACAGTATTTCTTCTGATCAAAAAAAACCAGCAAAATTAGCGTTACAAGGTAAAGTATTTGATTTGGCTTTGGTGGATATTAAAGGTGATTATCAGCTTAATAATGGCGATTCGGACATTACCCTAAGCTTCACCCATATGCCTTTGCCACTAATTACACCGTATATGGCCGAGTTTTCTGGTTATACCATCGAAAAAGGTCAAATGGCTTTAGATTTGAAGTACACCATTAAAAAAGGTGAATTACAGGCGCAAAATAAAATTTATATTGACCAACTCGCTTTAGGCGATCACGTTGTCAATCCTCATGCCAGCTCTTTACCGATTCATTTAGCAATTGCCTTGTTAAAAGATAGTAGCGGCAAAATCAATTTGGATTTTCCTATTTCCGGCAGCTTGAATGATCCGCACTTTAATTTTGAGTCGTTTATTGCCAATGCTTTGAGCAATATGATTACAAAAGTAGCGGCCTCACCTTTCACCGCCTTAGGTTCACTGCTGGAACAAGATCGGGATTACAGTTCGGTCAAGTTTTTACCCGGTAGCAGTGAATTAAACGCTGAGGAAATCAGCAAACTTGAGCAGCTTGGTAAAGCGCTGAATACCAAAACCGACTTAAACATAGAAATAAAAGGCATGGCTTTTCAAGATCAAGATTGGTCGGCGATTCGTTTTGATTCGATCTTGGAGATTTTACGCAAAATGAAATCCGGTGAATTACGCGATCAAGGTCAAAAAATTCGCTCGGAATACATCGAATTATCGGAATCAGAATACAAACGCTTAATGGTTAAATTCTTTAAAGAAGTGTTTCCTTTAGAACCGGTCGAAGTGTCTTTATTCGGAACCCCAAGACTCAAAAGCCAACCGGATGCCGATTTTTATATCCTTGCCCGCCAAAAGCTGGAATCAGCAATGCCGCCCGAGCCACAGCGTCTAAACGACTTGGTGGTTACTAGGGCTAATAGCATTGCCAAATATCTGATTGAAAAATGCCAAGTCAATCGCGATAGTATTTATATTTTAGCTACCGAACTTAACAGCAATCAAAATTCAGAGATTATGTCGATATTGTCGCTAAACGCTAGCCCGTAATCGGTTTGTACTATAATCGCGACTAAATCAAGTTTGTCATCAGGGAGAAAACAATGAACCGCCAATTTTTTCGTTATTTTTCAATACTTAGCTTAATGACTACTGGCTTGTTTGCCCCACAAATGGCATCAGCAGAATCATTAACCACTTGCACCATGACTTACAACTTAAGTGGATTCTCGTTTATTTATAAACAATATGACGGCATCGGCAACATTAGTTGCAGCAATGGCGAACGTGCTCAAGTGGCTTTAGCATCAAAAAGCGTTGGTTTTACACTAGGCAAATCAGAAATTCAGGGCACTGGCGTATTTTCTGAAGTTAGAAACCTCAATGAAATTTATGGCAGTTACGCCGCGCTTGAAGGCCACGCCGGCGCCACTAAATCAGTCGATGCCCAGATTCTAACCCGAGGTGAAATTTCTCTGGCCTTATCCGGTAACGGTCGAGGTGTTGATATTGGTGTCACAATTGGGGCGCTCACTATTTCACGTCGATAATTTATTCACCCTTCCTTTTGAATTTAACAGCATGGCGTTTACTCAAACCACTAAACGCCATATTCACTTCATATCATTCTTATTGCTGTTGGATGTTAACTATCCTGACACAGCCAAAACTTTAAAAAATCATCAATGACATCAAACCACGATCAGGACACTGATTTCAAAACCCTCCAAGATCCTCACGCTCAGCGCGAAGCTGAAAAATATGAAAATCCGATTCCTAGCCGCGAATTGATTCTGCAATTAATTCAGGAAAGCGGCAAACCGTTGAGACGCCAACAAATCGCCCATCA
>JBJSYX010000078.1:0-2689 GCA_046090005.1 Methylomonas sp.
CGAAAACACGCTGAAGCAGTTGACAGAGAGTGTGTTGCGCGCCGTCATTGGTCGTAACGACATGGACTTCGTATTGACAGAAGGTCGTAGTCAGATCGTGGCCGAAGTCAAGGACGAGATCCAGAAAGCCTTGAATCAGTACCAAGCCGGCATCATCATCGCCAGCGTCAATTTGCAGGATGCCCAGCCGCCCGAAGAAGTGCAGGGTAGTTTCGAAGACGCGATTCGTGCACGCGAAGACAAGCAACGATTGATCAACGAAGCCGAAGCCTATAGCAACGAAATCATTCCTAAAGCTCGCGGCGCAGCCGCTCGCTTAATGCAAGAAGCGGAAGCCTTTGAAGCAGAAAAAATTGCCAAAGCCAAAGGTGAAACCGAGCGTTTTGAACAATTACTGGTTGAATACGAAAAAAATCCAGCCATTACTCGCAAACGCTTATACCTAGAAGCAAAAGAAAAACTGTACAGCGGTAGCAACAAAATTTTGATCGAATCAGAACGTAATGCCTCGCAGTTCTATATGCCATTACCAGCCACTAACCAAGCAGCTAACAATGTGGTCAGTAAATCGGTAGCGGAACCTGAATTAAACGTCGATAGCGGCGATAAAGGTAACGTTCATAAAGCCACTGTTAGTAGCGACTTACGTCCAAGCCGGAGCAAATAATGAACATTAGAACTAATACCACCGTACTTATACCTGCTGGCATCGGCTTATTAGCGATGGCCTATATGTCGGTTTTTTATGTCAATCAACATGAAAAAGCCATTATGTTTCGTCTAGGTGAAATGGTCACCTCCGACTATAAACCAGGTATCCATTTTAAGACCCCCATCATCAATAATGTCAGTACATTTGATGCGCGTGTGCTGACCTTGGACACCAAGTCTGAGCGTTTCCTTACCTCCGAAAAGAAGAATGTAATCGTTGATTCTTTTGTTAAATGGAGAATCGGTGATGTGGGTCTCTTTTACACCACGGTTGGCGGTGATGAATATCAAGCCAATTTACGTCTTGAACAAATCACTAAAGACGCCATGCGCGGTGAGTTTGGTCTGCGCACTATCAAGCAATTGATTTCAGAAGACCGTACTGAACTACGCCAAACTTTATTGACTAAATTAGCGCCAGTCGCGGCTAAATTTGGGATTGAGTTAATTGACATTCGTATCAAACGCATTGATTTACCGCAAGAAGTCAGTAACTCGGTTTATCAAAGAATGCGTGCAGAACGTGAACGCGTGGCTCGTGAGTTCCGCTCACAAGGTGCAGAAAGTGCAGAACAAATCAGTGCTGAAGCCGACAAACAAAAACAAGTGATCTTAGCCAACGCCCAACGTGACGCAGAAAACGTTCGTGGTCGTGGTGACGCTCAATCAGCGGAAATTTACGCAAAAAGCTTCGGGAAAAACCCAGAGTTTTATGCTTTCTACCGCAGTTTGCAGGCTTACCAAACAGCATTTGAGAAAACTCAAGATACTTTGGTGTTAAAACCAGACTCCGAGTTTTTCAAATACTTTAATAACGAAAAATAATCAGCTGATTTTTCATGCCAGTGTTTTAAGACTCCACCGTTTCGCCGTTAGTTAAACCCAATACATTCCGCTCGCTCCAGCTCTATAGAGCGAACGGCTTTAACTAAAGCCAACATAGCCGCAGTACTTAAACACTGGCTCCAAAACTTAGTTTCACCTTGCATCTTCGTCGAGGTTATCGCCATGCTAAAACATATAACTCGTATCGTTATCCTTACCGTGATTGGCACGGTCTTGTTTAACTTTTTCAACCGTAGCACACCGCATTACGATCAAAACTATGCTGTGTCTTATTCCGATTTTATTACTGACATTCGTAGCAACGGTATTTCTGAAGTTGTCATCGATGGCAACAATGTCGAAGGCCGCCGCCAAAATGGCGAGCGCTTCACCACTTACAACCCCAACGATCCACGCATGATTGATGAATTGTTGGAATACGGCGTAAAAATCAAAGTCGAGCGCCCACAAGTGCCATCGACCATGATGCAAATCCTAATTTCTTGGGCACCTATGTTGCTGTTGATTGCGGTGACGGTTTTCTTCATGCGTAAACAGCAAATGGGCAATCAAGGTGGGCAAATGGGCTTTGGTAAAAGCCGCGCCAAACTGATGGCCGAAGACCAAGTGAAAGTCCGTTTCACTGATGTCGCTGGTGTTGAAGAAGCCAAAGAAGACGTGGTGGAAATGGTTGATTTCCTTCGCGATCCGGGCAAATACGAAGCTTTGGGCGGCAAAATTCCACGCGGCGTATTGATGGTTGGCCCTCCAGGTACTGGTAAAACCTTGTTGGCAAGAGCGATTGCCGGTGAAGCAGGCGTACCGTTCTTCTCAATCTCGGGTTCTGATTTCGTCGAAATGTTCGTCGGTGTCGGTGCTTCAAGGGTTCGTGATATGTTCGAGCAAGCCAAAAAACGCGCGCCCTGCATCATCTTTATCGATGAGATTGACGCCGTCGGTCGTCAACGTGGCGGTAGCGGCATGGGTGGCGGTAATGACGAGCGTGAACAAACTTTGAACCAATTGCTAGTTGAAATGGACGGTTTTAGCGGTAACGAAGGCATTATTGTCATCGCTGCAACTAACCGAGCCGATGTTTTGGATAAAGCCTTGTTAAGACCGGGCCGTTTTGATCGCCAAGTCCAAGTTGGTC
>JBJSYX010000079.1:0-4350 GCA_046090005.1 Methylomonas sp.
TACAACAAAGCCAACAAGAAAACCTCTGCGTTCTGTATTTGCCTAATTTTAATGAGGCGGTTTTGCTGGTTTTAGAGCCTTTGTTAGCAGCTTGTGCCAATGCGGTGATTTATAGCTGGCAGCCGGGCTTGTTGCGTAACCATTTTATCGATGAACGCTTGAGCTTTTTGCCTATTCCACAGTTTTTGGTGGATAAGTTTGGTAATGGGAGCAAGACATGAGCAGCATAGCACCGAAAACTTATCAGGCTGATGCGGTTAAAAATGCCTTGGAGATTTTTCGCTATGCGGAAAACCAACTACAACAAGTCAGTAGTGCCGAAGATCAGCAAGCGATTAGTGCCCATAATGGTTGTGTGTTGCTAGAAGCACCAACTGGTGCAGGTAAAACTTTAATGGCTGGTTTGATTGCCGAAAGTTTTGCCCGTAACGATCATCGTGATAATGCCAAAATCGTTTGGTTTTGGTTTACACCGTTTGCAGGCTTGGTAGAACAGGCGAAAAGCGCATTAAAACGGGATTTTAATGGTTTAAGAATCCGTGATTTAAGCTGTGAAAGAGTGGTTTATTCGGCACAAATCGGTGATGTGTTTGTTACTACTTGGGCTTCTGTCGCCGCCAGTAATGCTAAAACCCGCAAATTGCGCATCAATGGCGATTTGTCAGTGGCATTGGATGAGTTTATACCGCAACTGCGTGAAGCTGGTTTTAGAATTGGTGTCGTGGTTGATGAAGCTCATCATAGTTTTACTAAAGCGACTGAAACCGTGAATTTTTACCGCTCGGTGATGCGACCTGAATTTTCGTTACTGATTACCGCCACACCGGATGATGCTGACGTGGCTAAATTTAAAAAAGCCGCTGGTTTAGCTCAGGTGCATCGGATTCAAGTATCTCGACAAAATAGTGATGCTAACTAAACAAGAAAACGGTCAGTTTTGGGTGATGCGATTTATTGATTCAAGTAAAAAGATTGAACCGGATCGGGTGTTTCGAGTTGAGAATATAGGCTAACGTTAACAAGCCCAAGCTAAGGACAAAATATTTTCAGTTTAGACATCTTCAAGCAAATTATGAAACGGTTGCCGATTTTTCCAACGATAAACGCCAAAATCGCGTTTATCTGTTGAAAAAATTCGGCCATGACCTAAATGATCGGCAAGTACCACCAAAGAAGAATCAGCAAAATCCATCGGTAAATTGGAATACTGAATCATCAACTCCTCACAGCGTGCTATATGCTTTTCATTGATTTCAAAAAGATGAAAAGCACCGCGTCGATGACTGCGTAAAAATGCCGTCGCTAAATGCTGGCCTCGACGTTTTTGTAACAAATAGCAAACTTCGGTAATGACGGGAGTCGTTGTTATCAAAGGCTCTTGCAACTGACCAAGCTGTTTAAGCGCTATCGCGTGATAGTTATCGGCATCATCAAAAATAGCCAACCAGAAACCACTATCCGCAATAATCACTTATCGCCCCACAAATGTTGTTTGTAATCGACGGACAAATTGCCATCACCATGCAAACTACCAATCAAACCCTCATCACTAAAAATCCGTAGCATTTTTTGCCCTTCGGTTTCTTGGTCGTTAACGCTGGCATCAATTGCCTTCACCAAAATTTCACGAACAATTTCTGAAAGCGGTTTCTGTAACTGTTCTTGTAATATCAAAAGTTTTGATGCGTGTATTTCGTCTAAATCAGCTTCAATGTGCATAGCAATACCTCTAATCGTGGCGGTTAATGTTAAGCGAAAATCACCAAATTCGGGCCATTAAATCCCAGAGCAACACGCCCTACAAGTTACAATGCCAACTTTACCGTCTTTATGCGTTTAGAACTATGCACAGCAACCTGCTTATCGACCGCCTCCAACAATACTGGCTTCTCGCTCGTTTCGATAAACCTATCGGCATTTTTATCTTACTTTGGCCTACTTTGTGGGCATTATGGATTGCTGGGAATGGTCAACCGGATGGGTTAGTGGTGACGGTGTTTACGCTAGGCGTGGTGCTGATGCGGGCTGCGGGGTGTGTGATTAACGATTACGCTGACCGAGATTTTGATCCGCACGTTGACCGCTGCAAATTACGGCCTATCGCGGCGGGTAAAGTTAGCCCCAAAGAAGCGTTGGTCGTGTTCGCGGTGTTGTGTTTAACCGCGTTTGGCTTGGTGTTGCTGATGAACGGTTTGACCATTGCCTTGTCATTTGTCGGTGCGTTTTTAGCCGCTAGTTATCCGTTTATGAAACGCTTTACCCATTTGCCACAGGCTTATCTGGGCGCGGCGTTTGGGTTTGCGGTGCCGATGGCGTTTGCGGCGGTGACGGGCGAAATTGCTTTAGTCGGCTGGATTTTGTATTTAGCGGTGCTGTTGTGGGCGCTGGTTTACGACACTCTGTATGCGATGGTCGATATTGAGGATGATTTGAAAATTGGCGTCAAATCGACGGCGATTTTGTTTGGCAAACGGGTACGGGAAATTACCGCTGGTTTGCAAGTGATTATCCTGGCTTTATTAATCAGCGTTGGCTGGATGCAGCAATTGGCTTGGCCTTATTATGTGGGTTTAGCGGTGGCGTCAGGGTTTTCGGTTTACCAACAAATATTGATTTTTAATTTCGACAAACCCAAATGTTTTAAAGCCTTTTTGAATAACAACTGGTTTGGTTTGGCGGTGTTTGTTGGTTTAGTTTGCGCCTATTTGTAAATGGCTAACATCGTTATCACCACCCTTAATGCCCGTTATATTCACACGGCATTTGGCTTGCGTTATTTGTATGCCAATTTAGGCGAATTGCAGCATCAAACCGAGTTGCTGGAATTTAGTATTAATCAGCGGCCAATTGAAATTGCCGAGCAGTTATTACAGCAACACGCCAAGATTATCGGTTTTGGGGTTTATATCTGGAACGTCGCCGAAATCAGCGCGGTGGTGGCGATTCTTAAACAAGTCGCACCGCAGATTTGTATTATTTTGGGTGGGCCAGAAGTGAGCCATCCACCGGATTTGCCGGCGGTGGCTGAGTTAGCGGATTACGTGATTACCGGTAACGGTGAAATCAGTTTTCCCAAGCTCTGTCAGCAATGGCTAGACGCTCAAGCACCAGCCGAAAAAATCATTAAAGGCGAAACAGCGGCTTTGTCGGCACTCGCCTCGCCCTACCCTTTTTACACCGACACTGATATTCGCCAGCGGATTACCTATATCGAAGCGTCGCGCGGCTGTCCGTTTAAATGTGAGTTTTGTTTATCGTCTTTGGACACCACCGCCAAGCCGTTTCCGCTGGAGGGTTTTTTACAGGAAATGGCGGTTTTGCATCAACGCGGTGCGCGGCATTTTAAATTTATCGACCGCACTTTTAATCTGAAAGTCGATACCAGCGTGGCGATTTTGGAATTTTTCATCGCACGCATGAGTGATGATTTATATCTGCATTTTGAAGTGATTCCCGATCATTTGCCGGAACGTCTGAAACTAGCGATTCAGCAATTTCCGGCGGGAATGTTGCAATTTGAAGTGGGGATACAAACGTTTGATCCTGACATTCAGCAGTTAATCAGCCGCAAACAAGACAACGCTAAAACCAAAGAGAATTTGCGCTGGCTACGGCAACATTCGCAAGCCCATATCCACGCGGATTTAATTGTGGGTTTACCGGGCGATACGCTGGGTGGTTTTGCCGAGAGCTTTAATCAATTAGTCGAGTTAAACCCACAAGAAATCCAAGTCGGAATTTTAAAACGCTTACGCGGCGCACCGATCAACCGCCATAGCGACCATTATCAAATGCGCTATGACCCTAATCCGCCGTATTCGGTACTCAGCACTCGCGACATGGATTTTGCCACGCTGCAACGCTTGAATCGCTTTGCGCGTTATTGGGATTTGATTGGTAACTCAGGGCGCTTTAGTGGCAGCCTTGCGCTGATTTTTGCTAACCAGCCTTTTGAACGGTTTTTGCAACTGAGTGATGCGCTGTATGTTTTAGCGGGTAGCACTTGGAAAATCGCTTTGAAGCGTTTGTTTGAATTAGTGTTTGTGGCGATGACTGATACTTTATTGATTCCAACAGCCGATGCGGAAATAGTATTAGCGGAGGATTTTCAGCGTAGTGGCGAAAAAGGTAAGTTGCTGGTTTTGCAAAAACAGGAAACTGAATCTGACAAAGTACGAGTGGCGAATAGGCGTCAAAAGCAAGTGTTGAGCTAGCTCTATCGAACCAGCCCAACCCCAATTAACCAGAAAATTACTTAGCAAACGCCTTCTTGAAAAACTCTGGCATTGCCAAACTGGCTTTGTGGATTTCGCTGTTGTAATAAACCGTTTCAAAACCTTTATTAGCCGC
>JBJSYX010000080.1:0-7616 GCA_046090005.1 Methylomonas sp.
ATTAATTGAACAATGACCACTGGCTTTAAGATTTAATTGCTGTCCATCGCGCTGATTCAACTGTGCCAAAATCCCGCTCATAATCGCCAAAGCAATTTCTTCCGGTGTTTCTGCGCCAATATCCAAACCAACCGGCCCAAACAGCCGCCCCATCAACTTATCAGCATCATCAGCCAAGAAATTAAGCAAACGCTGTTTACGATGCCCTGGCCCCAACAAACCAATAAATCCAATCTGGCTATCGGTCAGGGCTTTCAAAAAACCTGCATCATTTTCAAGACTATGCGTCATGACCACTACCGCATTAAAACCATCCAAATCCAGTTGCTGTTTGAGATTATCAGGTCTAGCTAATAACAGCTGATCCGGTTGCGAAAACTGCTGCTCAGCCAGATAAGCGGGTCGATAATCGACGACCGTTACCCGCCAACCCAAGTTTTTAGCAATTTGCACCAATGGCACCGCATCAGGCCCAGCACCCAACACCAACAACCTTGACGATGGCTGTATCAACTGACAAAACACCTCAATTGTTTGGCCATCCAATTCAAGTGTGTGTATCGAGGCTTTACTGATTGGCAGATTGTTTAACGCGGCTGTTAATCGACAAGCTGATGCTGGTTGCGCTAGACAAACCGTCTTGCCAATTGGCAATTCAGGATGAGCAGATTGATAAACGCTTGCTAATGCCACCGAACAATTGCTTGCCGCAACCTCGGCAAAATAATCCAAAGGACTAAAATTTTGCGCAGCCTCTAAGCGTTGCAACAAAATTCTCACCGCCCCATTACAACCCAACCCCAAGCCCCAAACCAAATCAGCCGGGGTTCGCATGTCATAAAAAACCGTTTTGCTTTCACCGCTTTCAAACACAGAACGCGCTTGCTCAACCAAATCCCGTTCAAAACAACCACCACCCAGCAAACCGATCAACTGGTCTTGCTGAGTAATCACCATTCTGGCACCTGCTTTTTGATAAGTAGAGCCAATAGTTTCGATAATGGTTGCTAAAACAGCTGGTTGAGATTGCTGTTGCAGCTGTTGATAAGCATCGACTAAATGCTTGGTTTTATTTGACATGCTTTAACTCTATCAATGTATTAACTAATGCGCCCCGCCTAGCTCCAACTTAAATCAGTTTTCAGCAACGGCAACTGACGAACCCGAATCCCGGTTGCCGCAAAAATCGCATTACAAACCGCAGGCGCCAAAGGGGGTAAGGCTGGCTCACCCAATCCTGTCACTGGATAATTGGTTTTAAGGAAATGCACATCAACCTGAGTCGGCGCATCATCAATCCGTATCATCGGATATTGGTGAAAATTACTTTCTACAATCCGACCTTGCTGAATATCGAGTTGCTGAAACATCAACGCCCCTAATCCATCAATCACCGAGCCTTGCACTTGATTTTCAGCGCCACTCAAATTAACGATTTGTGAGCCAATATCAGTCGCCACAACTACCCGATCAACTTTTAATTTACCGTCCTTCGACACGGTAACTTCAGCGACCTGAGCAATATAACCCAAATGACTAAAATGAAAGGCAATCCCCTGCCCCTGGCCTTTAGGCAATGACTTTTTCCCCCATTCAGCTTTCTCGGCCACATGCTGTAACACATGCTTCATACGACTAACGTTGTAAGGGATACCTTGTTCGCCAGTACCAGGCATAAACTCTTTTTCGCCTAATAGTTCCAACCGAAACGCCAAAGGATCACGACCCGCCGCATGGGCCAATTCATCAATAAAACTATGAAATACCCACGCTAAAACATTGCTACGCGGCGCACGCCAAGGACCCATTGGGATATTGCATTCTAGCGGTGTCTGTTCTAACAAACAATTTTCCACCCAGCGCCCCGGAAACTCATCGCCCGACATATTGGCACCACTGCCCAATTCCAAACTCGGCTTGCCATCTTTCACTACTTTGTGAGCAAACGTCACAAAATGATTGTGCCAAGCAATCAACTTACCTTGTTGATTTAAACCACCCCGCAAGAAATGAAAACCACCGGCGCGAAACTGATCATGTTGCAAATCATCTTCACGGCTCCAAGTTAACTTGACCGGCACCGCGACTTGCTTAGCAATCGCCGCCGCTTCAGCAATGTAATCAGGAATGAGACGTCTACCAAAACCGCCTCCGCTACGGGTGATATGCAATGTGATGTTGTTTTTGGCAATGCCCAAGGTTTCAGTAATGATTTTTTGCCCCGCTTCTGGATTTTGGGTTGGGGCCCAAATTTCAATGCTGCCGTCTTTTTTATACCAAGCCGTACAATTTTGCGGCTCGATACTGGCATGGGAAATAAACGGATAGCTATAAGCCGCTGTCACTGTGTTAGCCGCTTGTTCAAAAGCCTGCTTAACATCACCATCTTTACGCAACACATCGGTGCCCGGCTGCGAAGCCAACTGTTTTGCCTGTTCACTAAAGCCTTGCCAGCTTTGTGAGGCCAACAGGCCTTCATCCCAAACCACTTCTAACTGCTTGCGGGCGCTAAATGCCGCCCAAGTTGAATCCGCAACAATCGCCACCCCCGCAACCAAGCCTTTCAAACTACTGCCGCCGTCAATCACAAATGCTTGCTTCACCCCCGGCAGGGTTTTGATTTTATCTAAATTGGCACTAATCACTTTGGCGCCGAATACTGGCGATTTTTGATAAACCGCATACAGCATCCCAGGCAGTTTGACGTCGATGCCAAATAACGCCTGTCCAGTCAGCAAACGAGGATTGTCAACACCACCGACTCGAGTACCGAGCAAACTGTAATCTTTCGGGTCTTTAACTTTGACCAATTCCGGTGCAGGTACAGGCAATTCGGCAGCAGTTACCACCAATTCACCAAAGCCCAATTTGCGAGCCGTCGCTAAGTGATGCACAGCACTATCGCGTGCAATCAATTCTGTCACGGGTAAATTCCATAGAGCCGCCGCCGCTTGAATTAGCATTAGTCTGGCGGTCGCGCCTAAGCGATGAAACTCTTCATAATTAGTGGGCGTTGAACGCGAACCACCGGCACTTTGACTGCCGTAAATCGGATCAAGGTCCCCTTGAACAATCTCGACATCACGCCAATTGACCTCTAATTCCTCAGCAATAATCATCGGCAAAGCGGTTTTAATCCCTTGACCGATTTCCGGCTGTTTACTAATCAAGGTCACGATGCCATTAGGTGCAATACGAATAAAGGCATTCGGTTTGAATTGCTGTTGATTGGCAATCTGACTGGGTTTAGCCACTAAATTAGCCGCGCCATACGCTAAGTTGAGATAAGAACCTAACACCAAGCCACCACCAGCCAAAGCTGATTGGCGTAAGAACGCTCGACGACTGGCATTTTCTAAAACTGGTGAGTTCATACAGCCTCCTGATTGGCAATCGCAGCGGCACGATGAATACCAGCCCGAATTCTGAGATAGGTGCCACAACGACATAAATTACCGCCCAGCGCTTTATCAATTTCTTGATCGGATGGATGCGGATTTTGTTTGAGCAACGCAGCGGCAGTCATAATCTGACCCGCCTGACAATAGCCGCATTGCGGCACGTCCAAAGCTTGCCAAGCTTGTTGTAACGGATGTTGGCCTTTAGCATCCAGCCCCTCAATCGTGGTGACTCGACGTTGACCGACTTTAGCAATCGGTGTTTGACAAGCGCGAGTTGGCACCCCCTCCAAATGCACAGTACAAGCGCCACATTGACCAATGCCGCAACCAAATTTAGTACCTACCAAATTCAGATGATCTCGTAATACCCACAATAAAGGAGTATCAGCATCGACCTTAACGGTTTTTGTTTCGCCATTGATTTTGATCTTATATGTACTCATTTTGATCCTGCTTTCATAATGACTCTCATGTTAAATGTGAATTGCTATTTTGGAACTGAAGCCAAAATGCTTATTTACTAGCAAGATGTAAGCCATTTAACCTTTGGATAGACAATGTTGGCTCTCGGCACTGCAAACGAGAAACTTCCCCCAATTAACTGACGCCAAACCAACACCAACCCAACAGCACTTGCTGAATAACCAGCATCCACGAAACCATTACGCTTAATTTGTTATCTACATTTACGAAAAAACACCATAACATCAACGAATTCGCTGATATTCAATATTGGTATGCAAATTGCTAGAAATCAAAATAGTGTTGTTAATTTTCAAGCAACGATAGTTTCAAACGGCAGCGCCGTTACTCAGGGAATCTGGCAAAAAAACCGATGTGGATTGTAAATATTGCATTACGTCGCCCCTACACCTTCATTGTGGCGGCTTTATTGATTTTGTTATCAACACCTTATGTGTTGCGAAAAATGCCTACCGATATTTTTCCCGAAATTGATATTCCAGTGGTCGCCATGCTTTGGGAATATAAAGGCATGAATGCAAAAGAAATTTCTGATCGACTCACTGGCTCGGTAGAACGTTCTATGTCGTTAATTGATGGGATTGAACACAGCGAATCCCTGTCTTATGTCGGCGCGGCAGTGGTAAAGGTATTTTTTCATCCCGGTACCGATATTCGTACCGCTTTGGCTCAAGTGATGTCGAGTAGTAACTCGGTGTACCGCTCACTACCACCTAACACCACGCCACCACAAATCATCCAGTATTCCGCTTCCGATTTACCTTTAGTTCAATTAGGCATTTCCAGTAGCACAGTGCCTGAAACCGATGTCAACGATTACACCAACAACGTCGTGCGTAATGTCTTGCAATCCAAACGCGGGGTCGCCGTCACCAGTCCATTCGGCTCTAAAAGTCGTCAAGTCACCGTTGACGTTAATTCATCGGCCTTATTAGCCAGAGGTCTGGCCCCTTCCGATTTAACCGATGCTATGGCAATTCAAAACCTGATTTTGCCGACTGGCACCATCAAGATTGGCTCAACCGAATATGACGTGACGTTGAATGGCGCAATAGCTTCAATCCCTAAAGTCGGCGATATTCCTGTCCGCACTATTGATGGCAATACCACCTTAATTCGGGATGTTGCGAATGTTCGCGATGGATCTTCGCCTCAAACCACTATCGCCCGCCAAAACGGTGAGCGCGGGATTCTGAACTCGATTTTTAAAGTCGGCCATGTATCAACATTGGATGTGGTGGATTTTGTTAAACAAGCAATACCGACCATGCTGTCGCAAATGCCAGAAGGCATTAATATGCGATTGATGTTCGATCAATCCTTATTTGTGAAGGCGGCTATTTCTAATGTGATTCACGAAGCCTTAATTGCAGCCGGCTTAACTGCAGCGATGATTTTGCTGTTCTTAGGTAATTGGCGCAGCACCTGCATTATTGCAATTTCGATTCCTTTATCGATTATGTGCTCGTTGATTGCGCTGTATTTAATCGGTGAAACCATCAATTTAATGACGATGGGCGGCTTGGCTTTAGCCGTTGGGATTTTGGTTGATGACGCTACGGTAGAAATAGAAAACATTGAACGGCAAATGTTGATGGGTAAAAACCCCCATCAAGCCATTCTCGATGGCGCCGCAGAAATCGCTATGCCAGCCTTGGTTTCGACACTGTGTATTTGCATTGTGTTTGTACCGATGTTTTTTCTCACTCTAATGGCAATACCGTCAACATTGGCGTCATGGGCAACCCGCTAGATTTGGATAGCCTCGATGCTTTAATGCAAACCCCAGTGGGTGCAGGTAACGGCAAACAACCACAACTGTTAGGCAATCTGATTAATCTGAAACGCTCTGTACAACCTGCGGCGGTCACTCACTTCAATTCCAACAATGTGTTTAATATCTATGCCAATGTAGAGGACCGTGACTTGGGTTCGGTAGGTATCGAGATTGAACAATTAATCGAGCAATTCAAATCAAAATTACCGCGCGGCGTTGAATTAAGCGTGCGCGGCCAAATTCAAACCTTGAATAACTCGTTTATCGGCCTTGCCAGTGGCTTAGCAGTGGCGATTGTCTTGCTGTATTTGTTGCTAGTGGTTAATTTTCAATCTTGGCTAGATCCTTTAATCATCGTTAGCGCCCTCCCCGCGGCCTTGGCGGGCATTGCCTGGACTTTGTTTCTAACCGGCACTACCTTAAGCATTCCAGCCTTAACGGGTAGCATCATGTCGATGGGTGTTGTCACTGCGAACAGCATTTTGGTGGTTTCATTCGCGCGGCTTCGACTACGGGAGGGCGTGCCACCATTAACTGCAGCCTTGGAAGCCGCTACCACTCGCTTACGACCGGTCATGATGACCGCTTTTGCGATGATTGTCGGTATGTTACCGATGGCTATCGGCTGGGGTGAAGGCGCCGAGCAAAACGCTCCCCTTGGCCGAGCTGTTATCGGCGGTTTAGCCTTTGCGACAATTTCGACTTTAATGTTTGTGCCTATCGTTTTCGCTAGCACTCACAAATGGCTGGAAAGCCGTTTTTCATCTCATTCAACGCTTGCTACCCACTAAATCACTATGAGCTCTATCCCCAATTCCAGCCTACCTTTGGCTGATTCTAAACCGCTAAACACCCTCAGCACAGTTAAACGACTCGGTTGGCTATTATTGCTGTTATTGATAGCGGCGAGTGGTTGGCGTTTGGCGATCAGACATGAGCAGGCTAATCAGTTACAACAACGCAATCTGGCCAGTTTGCAACGCAATGTGATTATTGCTCGACCAAAATCCGGTGAAACCCTGAAAAAAATCGTGCTGCCCGCCACCTTGCGCGGCAATAGCGAAACCCAAATTTATGCCCGTAGTAACGGTTATCTGCACACTTGGTATAAAACCATTGGCGACCAAGTGAAAAAAGGCGATTTATTAGCGGTGATTGACGTGCCGGAATTGGCGCATGAATTAGCGCAAGGCCGCGCAACACTGGCACAAGTCAAAGCCCGTTTAGAATTAGCACGTTCGACTTTAAAGCGCTGGACACAATTAAATGCCAATGACTCGGCACCGCAACAAGAATTCGATGAAAAACGTAGCGCGGTATTACAAGCAGAATCAGATTTATCCGCTGCCGAGTCGAATGTTAAACGCCTGGAAAATATTGAAAACTATCGACGCATCGTGGCGCCTTTTGATGGGGTGATTACCCGTCGTAGCATTGAAGTCGGCAGCCTAATCAATCCCGGAACCCAAGAGTTATTTGCTATCAGCCAAGTGGATCCATTAAGGCTAACGGTTTGGGTGCCACAGATATACGCTAATGAAGTAAAAGTTGGCCAAGAAGTATCGGTGCGATTAGTTGAAAGCCAAGCTAAAACCGTCAATGCTCATATTGACCATATTGCTGGCGGCTTAGACCCAATCAATCGCTCACGACAAGTTGACATCACCCTAGCGAATCCTGATGGCAAATTATTACCCGGCTCTTATGCCGAAATCACTATTAACGTGGTGAATAAACAAACGCCTTTAGTTGTTCCAGCCAATGTCTTGGTCATCAATCAATCCGGCATCCATGCCCTGGTCGTCAATAGCGAACAACGGATTGAAATTCGCAATTTGAAACTAGGTCGTGATTTTGGTCGTGAAGTAGAAGTATTAGACGGCATTGGCCCTAACGATATTTTGGTAGCCAGCCCTTCAGACCTATTAGAAGCCGGAGAAATAGTCAATAGCATT
>JBJSYX010000081.1:0-2471 GCA_046090005.1 Methylomonas sp.
GTGTATTTGGTAAAGCCGTTGTTAATTGCTTGGATGGCGGCGGCTTTAATCGAATCGGGGGTGTCAAAATCGGGTTCACCGACGCCTAGGCCAATAATCTGTTTGCCAGCGGCACGCAGGGCGGCGGCACGGGCGGTGACGGCTAAAGTCGGTGCTGGTTTACCGGCTTTGACGCGGTTGGACAGCGTAATGCTCATGATTCCTCGGCTTGTAGTAAACAAAAACAGTCGTCCATTATACGGTATCAGGCCAAAATAGCCTTATCCAGTTCGGCATTTAACCGGTTAGAAAAAGATTTTTTCCTGTAGCCGCTGGCTGTGTTGGGGCTGATAATAGCGATTTTTATCCCTGTTGCGGTTTATGAGCCTACGTTATCAAATCATTGGTCGGATTTTATTGTTGTCGCTGGGGATTTTAGTGTTGGGCGGCGCGATTGCGATTTGGCAAGCTCGGCAAGCGGTGGCTAAAGAGGTTGATTCATCGATTCATCTGGCTTTGCCATCGATTACCTTGGGGGTTAACAACGCTCCCGCATTCCAACAAATTGACGACTTATCGCGCTTTGCCTCTTTGCAACAAACGCGGCATTTAAGTATCCAGCTGCATCAAGCCGATGGGCAATTGATTCATTTTGCTGGTGAAAACCAACCCAGTCACCCAGAAGATATGCCGCCAGCCTGGTTTATTCGCTGGGTAAAAAGTGACTATCCGCAACTGGAGCACCAGCTCAAAACCCAAGATGGCAAGCCGTTAACCTTGATTATCCAAGCCCAGCCATTGGATGAAATCACCGAAGTTTGGCAGGAAAGTTTGGGCTTTTTTGGTTCGTTGGCTTTGTTAACCGTACTGACTTTTTTAGCGGTTAATCTGGTGTTTAACAAATCGCTAAAATCAATTGCCAGTATTGTCGATGCCTTGAGAATCATCGAAACCGGCCAATATCGTCAGCAATTACCGACTTTTTCTACCCAAGAATTTGACGATATTGCCAAAGCCATCAATCACATGACCGTCGAATTGGAGAAAACGCGGCAGGAAAATCGCGCTTTAACCCAGCACTCGTTAGCAATTCAAGAAGAAGAGCGCCAACGTTTGTCGCAAGAATTACATGATGAATTTGGCCAATCCTTAACCGCGATTAAAGTCATGGCCGTTACTGCGGCTAAACCGCAAGCGGATGCGGTGAAAATCAGTCATTCGATTGCCGATATTTGTAATCACCTGATGATGGTATTACGCTCGATGATGCAACAACTGCATCCGCTGGTATTGACCGAATTGGGGCTAAAAGCCAGCTTGGAAGATATGGTTAATCACTGGTCAGAACGTAATCCCAATTTGGATTTGCAAATCAACTGTAGCGAGCAAGTCGATGGATTAGATAAGCACCTGACAATTCAGGTATTTAGAGTAATTCAAGAATGTTTAACCAACGTCGTCCGCCATGCTCAAGCTCAAACAGTGCAAATTGATTTAAGCAAACAAGCGCAGTTATTAGAATTAAAAGTCCAAGATGATGGCGTTGGCTGTGATTTGCAAAATTTAACCCGTGGCTTTGGATTATTAGGCATGAAAGAGCGGATTCGTTCTTTAGATGGCGAGCTGACCGTGGTTTCCAAACCGCAAGCCGGCATGACAATTACAGCAAGGATACCGTTAGCATGAGTAACAAAATCAAAATTATTCTGGTAGACGATCATGCCGTGGTGCGAGCCGGTTTTAGTATGTTGTTAGCTGCCGATGAGCATATCGAAGTGATTGCCGAAGCCGAGCGCGGTGAGCAGGCGATTCAGCTCTATCAAGAGTTACAGCCGGATATGATGGTGATGGATTTGTCGATGCCGGGGATTGGCGGCTTGGAAACCATACGCCGGATTATGCAACGCGACCCACAAGCGCGGATTTTGGTGTTTAGCGTTCATCACGAACAAGTCTATGTGCAACGGGCTTTAGCCGCCGGTGCCAAAGGCTATCTCAGTAAAAATGGCGCACCGGAACTGCTGTCAGAAGCGATTAGCGTGATTATGGGGGGCGACAGTTATATCGAGCGGGGATTGCTGAAAGTTAATCCAGAACAAGTGCTTAGCGATGATTATCAGGCCATTATTGACGGACTTTCACCACGAGAATTTGATGTGTTTAATCTGCTGGCGCAAGGGTTAACGGTGAATAAAGTCGCGGATCAATTGTGTCTGGGGCAAAAAACCGTTGCTAATTACGCAACGCAGATTAAGAAAAAATTGCAGGTGGAAACGGCGGCGGAGTTGGCGCATATTGCGGTTAGGTTAGGGGTGGTGGGGCGTTAGGGTAGTGGGTGGCGCGCGCTGTAAAAAAAAGTCCAAATTCAATTCGACAATTGTCAGTGCTTGCTCAGATTGTTGAGAGTAATTACTGGCAAAGTTTGGTCGAAAGCGGATGAAGCCCTATAGAAATCTTGTCTGAATAATGGCGGATAGTTGTCTTTTGAAATC
>JBJSYX010000082.1:0-3106 GCA_046090005.1 Methylomonas sp.
GTAGAAGCGTCTGGCATTAAAATCATGTCCGATTCATTAATACCTTTCCAGCCTGCAATCGAAGAGCCATCAAACATTTTGCCTTCTTCAAACAAGTCTTCATTAACAACGCTTGCAGGGAAGGTGACATGTTGTTCTTTACCACGGGTATCACAAAAACGGAAGTCGACAAATTTAACGTCGTTTTCCTGAATCATTTTGAGTACGTTATCTACTGCTGACATCGGCCAAAATCTCCTAGAAAAATAATAGTTATGGTTATGGGTAAAACGGCGCTAACAATAGCACCAATTATGACAAAGAGCTATAAAAACAAAGCTTCCGATGACGTTAAGATCACCGGAAGCTTTAAGCAATTTCAAAATAAGTCAGCTATCTGACTGATTAGAAAGTAATGACCGCATCTGCTGAAAACAGGAATTGGGTTTTCTGAACAGCTAAGCCATCGCTGCCAAAGCCAAATGCATTTTTGTCAGCATAATCCAAGCGCATATTAGGTCTTAAATTTAACCATTTGGTTGGTTTGTAGCTTAAGCCTGCGGTAAGAGCGTAATAGGTGTTTGATCCTGGTCCGCCAGACATCGATCCAACTGTACAGGTGGCACCTGCGGCATTGTATCCATTATTTGCAGCAGCAAAGCATCTGCCTGCATTGGCAACACGATAGCCGTCCTGGTCTCTGAACCACTCACCACGTAATCCAGCGGAAAGCTTGTCATTAATGTCGTAAAAAATGTAAGAGTTGATGCCGTACCATTCGACAGTTTTGGCTTCGCCATTTACTAAAACACCTTGAGCAAAACCATGGTCGTGCTGCAAAACCAAGTGGGTTTTGTCATTCAGATTGTGTTTCCCAACAATGCTGTAGATTCCCCAGTTATTACTATTGTTTTCAGCTGTCGGTCCGATAGTACCTGATGCATTCAAAGATGTACCTGCATCATCACTAGTCCAAGTGGCGCCACCCAAGAAATCCCAGGTACCATTATTTCTGTTGAAGTTACCGTCCCAGCCGCCAGTGCCGCTACCGGTAACAGCACCGGCAAAGGCGCTCCAGTTGCTGTTGAAAGCATAGGTGCCATAAGCGCCGGTGTGAGTAAATGGTTCACCGTATTGCATGGTGTAAGGCTTGGTGACCAGGAAGTTATCTGGTGAAGTTACGACTTCATAGCCAATTGGGGTGTAGAAATGACCTGCTTTTACATCGATGCCATTGCCGATTGGGAGGTTAAATTCTGCATAAGCATTGGGAATCGCGAGGTTGTAAGTTTGATCGCCAAGTAGATGTAAGTCCCAGTCGCCTCTTTGCTGGGCAACGCCAGCGACGCTCAAAGGGCCATTGCCATAAGCTTGAGTAAAAATCGCATCCGAACCATACATGACATCCACGCGACCGCCCCAATCGAAGCTGTCACCGCTTACATTGATGGCTTTTTGCAGATAAAGATTGAATTGATTCAATTGGAATTGACCATCTTTATCCTGGAAAGTGATTGGCCCGTTATATCCGTTGCTAGTTGCATTAGCGTTTGCACTGACACTCGCTTCAGCCCAGCCGCCAAATTTCAGGTTGTTGTTCTTCATGAAGCTTTTTTCATTAGGATCAACGCCAAGAGCACCTAATAAACCAGAGGCGTCCTGCCAGTTGTCGGCATTAACGCCGGTTGAGCTTAATAAAAGCAAGCCTGCTGCGCATGAGCGGGAAAAGGCTTTGGAATGTTTCATAAGATTTCCTCGTTTCGGTTATTGCTGTTTTATAAAAAGCACAAACCGTGCCAGTTAGGATTTGTTACAAATCAACAACATAGCGTTGTTGATTTACCATATCGGCGCACCATGCTGAGGCAATTATGGTTTTTCGCACCAGGTCGGCGCGTTTTTGGCTGTCGAGCGGGAAGAAAAAAGCGCAATTAAAAATTGAATATCGATAGTCGCAAAAATGGCTGAGTGCTCCGAGGTTAGGATTTGTCCTTAAATGGTGCGGCGATTGACTGGTCGCACCATTCGAGTGCGAATAAATGGGGCTTACATAGTCTGAAATGTATAAATTGCATTAAATCAAGGCGATAAAAAACTGGCACATATCCTGCTTTACTGTTGTTGGTAATTTTCTAACTCCAGTGTTGAGGTATTTAAGATGAAGTTAATAACAGCGGTAGTTAAGCCTTTTAAGCTTGACGATGTGAGGGAAGCGTTATCTGAAATCGGTGTTTCCGGTGTGACTGTGACCGAAGTCAAAGGATTTGGTCGTCAGAAAGGTCATACCGAGCTCTACCGTGGTGCTGAATATGTGGTGGACTTTTTGCCTAAGGCCAAGGTCGAAGTCGCGGTTGCTGATAGTTTGCTGGACCAAGCGGTTGCAGCCATTGTCAAAGTGGCCAACACCGGAAAAATCGGTGACGGCAAAATTTTCGTGACCAATCTGGAGCAGGTTATTCGTATCAGAACCGGCGAATCCGGCGAAGAAGCGCTTTAATTTAAGGAGATTCCCTATGAAACGAATGTTAGTCATATCAGCTTTAACCAGTTTGGCGACTTTTTCAAACGCTGTTTGGGCGCAGGAAGCGGTAGCAACCGTCAATAAAGGTGACACAGCCTGGATGATAGTCGCCACGCTGCTGGTTGCTTTAATGGTTATTCCCGGCCTGGCCTTGTTTTATGGCGGTATGGTAAGAGCCAAAAACATGCTGTCAGTATTGATGCAAGTCTTTGTGATCTTTTCCTTAATGGCAGTGTTATGGGCTGTGTATGGTTACAGCGTTGCCTTTACCGAAGGTAATGCGTTTTTTGGTGGCTTAAGCAAGGCTTTCCTGTCCGGGATTACACCGGATTCGATGGCGGCGACGTTTACCAAAACGGTCTACATTCCTGAGTACATCTATGTGGCGTTCCAGCTGACTTTTGCTGGTATCACCCCAGCGTTGATCATCGGTGCGTTTGCCGAGCGGGTTAAATTCTCTGCGGTACTGTTGTTCACTGTGCTCTGGTTTACCTTTGCCTATTTGCCTATGGCGCACATGGTCTGGTACTGGGCTGGTCCTGACGCTTACACCGATGCCGAAGCTGCCGAAAAAGCCGCAGCGACTGCCGGTTTCCTGTTTCAAAA
>JBJSYX010000083.1:0-2285 GCA_046090005.1 Methylomonas sp.
GAATCTGGAATTACTCAAGTTTCGCGGCATTAGTCCGGCGCAAGTGATGACTGCTTTGCAAACCGCTTACGAAGGCCAAATTGTGGGTAAAAATCTGCAAGGTAACCGGATTTTTAATGTCGCTGTGACCTTGGCACCGGAACTGCGGCAACAAGTCGAATCCTTGCAACAATTGCCGTTAAAAAATGCTGAAGGTCAGCGGGTCTTGTTAGGTGAGGTGGCTGATATTCACCAAGGCGAAGGCCGTTACAACATCCTGCATCAAGGCGCACAACGTGTGCAAACCATTACTTGTAATATTGATCAGCGCGATATGGATGAGTTTATTAACGAACTAAAACAGCGCGTTACGACTGAAATTGATTGGCGCCAAGGCAGTTATCCCGAATTTATCGGTGCCGCATTAGAACAAGCCAAAGCGAGGGAGGCGTTGATTTTACATGCGCTATTGGCTGGGGCAGGGGTGTTGTTGCTGATTTTTATCGCCTTGGGCAGTGTCCGCAATGTCGCCTTAACCTTGGTCAATTTGCCATTTGCTTTATTAGGTGGCGTGGCGGCGGTGGTGTTAAGTGATGCCACGCTGTCGGTTGGCTCGTTTGTGGGTTTTATTACTTTGTTTGGAATTACCGTCCGTAACTGCATCATGCTGATTTCCCATTATCAACATTTAGTCGATCACGAAGCTCAGCAATGGTCGTTAGCAACCGCTTTGCGTGGCGCACAAGAGCGTTTGCCATCGATTTTAATGACCGCATTGGTGACAGCGTTGGCGATGCTGCCGATTGCCTTTAATAGTGACAATCCGGGGCGTGAAATCATGGGGCCAATGGCGGCGATTATCGTTGGTGGCTTGGCGTCGTCAACTTTGCTGAATTTACTGTTGTTGCCAGCGATATTGTTAAGGTATGGGCGGTTTGAGAAGAATAGTGAACTCGCTTGATTGACTGTTAACTCGAGTTTGGCATCGTTCCTACATTCGGTAGGAACGATAAATGCTGTGGTTTAGGTTTAATCATCTTCCGAATACTGTCTTACTTGCGCTCGATTAGCGCGACTCTCTTTAGCCAATTGTTTGCTGACAAACCACAGGCCACCTAGCAGCCCAAAGACCATTGTTAATTCAAGTAGCATTCTAAACATGGTTCACCTCGGCGTTTTTATTTTAGGAACGTGTAACGCTTAAGAACTTACCGTGAATTTTTGAAATCACAACCCAAGATTGGCTCTATTCAATCTTGAATTGCGATTGACGAAGCATTTAACCAAGGTAGCCTAGCAAGCGAGGTTGTTAGTGGTTTATGTCTAAAATCGTATTTCCTCTTGAGCGCATCTAGCAGGGCCCACTAACAACCTCGCACCGTTAGTTAAACCTGTCCTCCAACACCCTTAAACTTCTCAACAAAAGCAGCAATTTTTTGGAAAACCGTTTGTTTTTTGCTCAAGTATTGCGGATTCAACGGACTCATTTTGGGCAGGATTGCATTGAGTTCAGTGCAATTTTCGCTGGCATATTCGCGTTTTAACGACGCAGTGAGATAACGCTTCGCCGCTTCTGGATTCAGGTTTTCCGCACTAATTAATGCTGCTGCCTCACGCTGTTGTTCAGCTTGGGCAAAAGTAAAAAAAGCCTCGATAATGCTGGCCTTGTCGAGAATCTTGTCTAAGTTGGTTTGGTTAATAAAATCAACCAACAAACTTTCTTTAGCTCGGTTGCCAAGGCTGGCGCGAATTAAACGCCGCACTTCTTCAACCAATGTCGCTTTATCTTTGAGCTTTTTATTGTTTTCAAAAATCAGCCCCAGAATGTAATCCAGATTGATCTCTTGTGACTTAAGCAAATCCACCTCAAACACCACGTCATCCCAATCGATGTTGGATTGTTGTTTTTCAGAGGCTGATTTTTCTCGGCGCAGCCAGTCACGAATATCGTTATAGGTGGAGCGGTAATCTTGAATTTTCCGCTCAGCGGGTATTTGAATCGCTTGCAGTGCGGTAAGGTCGTCATCGCTTAGATAATGTTGAGCTTTGAATGCTTCAACCGCTTCCGAGTCTTTCATATCAACGCCTTGCAAGGCTTTCAGGCTGGCAAACTCATCATAATTTTGCAGCACGTTCTCAACCCGCAAATATTCGCCAAACAGTTTCGCAAAGGCTTTTTTGTCGGATTCTTTTTCAATGATTGAAGGGTCAGGAAAGCACTGCTCTAACTCTCTCACCACATCGACAAAGCCGCGCCGCGCTTCACCGGTCACCATATCGGTAAAGCCTTCCATGTATTCCTTGTA
>JBJSYX010000084.1:0-2866 GCA_046090005.1 Methylomonas sp.
CTACGATATACATACCAATCAAACAACCCGGCGAAATAGGACCAAAACCAATCATTGCGAATAGAGAGAAAACGGCTAAGGATTTTAGTTGTGCTGAGTTGATTGTCATTGCGAGGTTTGAAAATGATTAGATGGGGATGAATGGCGAAGCTGGTTGTAGTGGGGCTTTGGCGTTGTAATGCTTTATTAACTCCCTAACAATGCGAAAAACCTTTCACATAAGCTAAGACATTATTTTTCTGACTATCGTTTAGCGAATCATAGATAACAATCAGTTCTGCTAAAACATCGTCTTCACAATAAAAATAAGGGAGTGGCAATTTTAATGCGGTTGCTATTTTTTCAACGATGGCAATGGGCGGTTCATGAACGCCGGTTTCGTAACGACTAATCCTCGCACTACTGCAACTCTCATCCATACCGATCAAAACGCCTAACTTGTCTTGAGCAATGCCAATGCGTAGTCGTGCTTCTCGCAAACGACGACCAAATAAGCTTTTTGGGTTGGATTTTTTAGACATTCCACGATAATCGTAGATTGGTCTTGTTATGGCTCTACGTAATTCGTAGAATGGCTTGGTTTTTAAGCTAAATTTTCCAAATTACAAGAAATCTATTAAATATGATCTGTGTTTTATAAGCATAAATTTATAATTAAAAAATATAAAATAAAAATGAAAACTACAAAATTAACAATATTAGCGATTACACTAATTTTATTTAGTCATATTGTTCAAGCGGCACCTAGTAATAATGAACTTTATAAGATGATTCTTGATATACAAAAAGAACAACAAAAGTTATCTAATGAATTGCAATTGTCAAAACAAAGAGAAGTTGCTCTTGAACAAGAGTTAAAAGCCACTAAAGAGGAGTTAAAACTGGCTCAAAACGATTTGAAAGAAATTCCATCTACATTTGAGCCTCAAATGAAAAAAGAAGAAACACTAAAGGAAGGTTTTAAAGTTTCGGCTGGAACTGTCTATACAAAACCTTCTTTCGGTACCGAGCGCACTGGGCATATGACAACTGATTATATGGCGGGTTTTCAAGTTTCTGCAAATTACCAAGCTTCAAATAATTGGGATTATGGGATTAAATATCAAGGCATTAATTCCAACTCAACTTCTGCACCATATTCACGGAGTGGAGTTTCGCAAAATGGGGAATTACCGTTACCGCCGGTTAATTACAAACTTAATTACAATCTCGTAGATTTAGAATTGGGTAAATATTTAAAATTATCTGATTCGTTGATGATGAGATTGTCTGGAGGGTTGCGATATATGAGTTTAGTTCAGGCTTACAGCTTCAATTTTTCACAACAGCCGCTTGGAATAAACAGTGTAATGCTAATTACTGAGCCTTTCTCAAGTAGTACATGGGGTGTAGGTCCAAGAGTTACGGCGTCACCAGTTTGGAAGCCTTTCGATAAAAACTTCAGGATTTTTGGAAACTTCGGGTTTTCTGCTCTAGCCGGTTCACAAACATATAAAAACAATGGTCTCGACTTCAATACGGATGAGTTTTATAGCATTGTTGATACTGGTGCAGGTATAGGTTATACGATTAAGAACAATCTTATTGATATAGATCTTGAAGCTGGTTATCAATATGAAAATTGGGTTAATAATTCATCTATTGATGCAAGCCCTAGCTTTAGAGGAATGCACGGTACTTACGGCACAATCGGAATTAATTTTTAACCAAATAGTGAGTAGGGTACATATTCAGTACCCTACTCAAAAACGCCATCGGTTAAGATTGCTCAATAAATACTCAATCCTCCCACTCCAACTCCGCAAACCCCAAGGTCACATTTTTCCGGTGAAATTGTTCGTAAAGCTGCCATTGATTTTTAGCATTTAAGCCAACATTGGCGACTGCGTGCTCCAAGGTTTTGCCGCTTTTGATTTCAGCTCGGATTTCGTTGCTGAGTTGGGTCAGGTAATTTTTTTCGGCTTGCATGGAAACCGGCCAGTCTTTAACCAATTTGCCGTGGCCAGGGATAACTAATTTATATTGGTTTTTTTCCAGTTTAGATAATTCGCTTAACCAGCCTTTTAAACTGCCATCAATCACTGGAATGTGTTCTAAAAACAATAAATCCGCCAGCCACAGAGTATTGGTGGTTTTGTCGTAAATACTTAAATCGTTGTCGGTGTGGGCGGTTGGATGGGCGGTTAATAGTAAGCTGCGGTTGCCTAAATCAAGGTTTAAGCTGTCTTTGACTTCAATATCGGGTGGGATGATGTTGTCTTGGTCAACATGGATATTGAGTAATTCATCGGCGCGGCTGATGTAGTGCGGGGCGCGGCTGGCCATGGCGCGGGCGAGTTTGTGGTGGCCGACAAATTGTACGCCAGCGCCTTTAAAAGCTAGGTTGCCGTAGATGTGGTCGGGGTGGACGTGGGTGTTGATCACGTAGCAAATCGGCGTGCTGGTGATTTGTTTGACGGCGTTGCGTAAAGCGATACCTTGTTGTGGGCTGCCGCCGCTGTCGATGACGGCGACGCATTTATCGCCAACGATAAAACCGATATTGGCGATTTCGCCGTGGTTGTCACGGTCTGGCCAGTGATGATCGGCTTGATGTAGATAAATGCCTGGTGCAATTTCGCTGACCGGTAAGGCGCTGACGGCGAAACTGACGGGGCTGAACAATAATCCCAACAGGGCTAAAACTGATTTCATACTGGCGGCTCCTTAGGCGGCGATGCGTTTGAAAAATTCGCTTTCAGCGACGATGTCGGCGTTGGTTTCGACTCGGTCTAAATAAACCATGCCGTTGAGATGATCGAATTCGTGTTGAAACACGCGAGCGGGGAAATCTTCTAACAGCATTTCACATGCTTGGCCTTGTTGG
>JBJSYX010000085.1:0-6956 GCA_046090005.1 Methylomonas sp.
TGACGGGATAATTGCGCCTCACCATCACGCCATTCTTTGACATACCATTTTAAAGGCGCATCACCCTTATAAGCCAAAATCGGCATCCAAGCATAGACTTTAACCCCAGCACGGGTTCGCAACTGCAAAGCCACATGATTAAACAAATCACGACGTACTGGTAAATGGCGATTCGGAAAATACAGTTGATCGGCGTTACCGTCACCATCAGGATCAGAATAAGCTTGTAAATAGACGGTATTAGCACCACTGGCTTTAATCCGTTCCAACAACGAAGTTAAATTTTTAGCCGTTTGCTCTTCATCATCGTCATAGATGTAATCTAAATCGACATGTGCCACGCGTAACTTTTCAGCGTTGCGTTGATTCTTAACGATTTCACCAAATTGCTCGGCATTGGCATCGTCAGTAATCATCATTCGTTTCATGACACGCGCATCGGCCAAAGTATTCAGGCCATCATTTAAGCCCATAGTAATTGGCATTCCCGCCAATTTAGCAGCTTCTAAAGCAATGCTGTTGTATTCGCCATAAGGCCAAACAATTACCCGTGGACGTTTACCGGTAATCTGAAATAAACGCTCAGAGCTTTTATCAATTTCGTTAAACAAGCGCTTACGGTAACTTTCGTCATTCTCATATTCATCGTACTCAGCACTATATAAACGTGCGGTGACCGCACTTTGATTATTACCTTGTGGATTCGCGGGAATGTCATGATGTAAATCATGGGTATGCGAAGCAATCTCAACCAAACCGCTATTCATCACTTCACGAATTTGTGCAGGGGTCATCAGAGGCTTAACGCCAGGGACTTTTTGCTGTTCCAACCAAGTACCCACCACCGCTAACGTGGCTGGATATTTATATTTTTTCAGCAGTGGCATCGCGCGGGTATAAAAGCTTTGATAGCCATCATCAAACGTGAGCATGACTGCCTTAGGTGGCAGTGGCTTGTCGCCTTTCATGGCATCCAAAACGTCTTGAACGCTAATAACGTGATAGTTATTTTTCTTCAGCCAAGCGAAATGATCATCCAAATGTTGTTTACAAACAGCAATTCGATCAAATGGCGGCACCCGCTCCTCTTCTTCGAGAATATCGTGATAATTCACCACGATAAAACCGGGAACAGCAGTTTCGGCAATCGCTAAAGTGCTGGAAAAAAGGCAGATAAATATAAAAACTAAACGAGCTAAAAGGCGCATATTGGATTCGTTAAACCAGAAAAACCAGATCAAGCTGGCTCTTAAACAAAGTAAAGGCCAGAATTCCGCCGGAATTTTACCCGAATCATCAACTTTATCATGCTTTATTTAAACCAAGTCGTGCCGACTATTTTGCAAACTGGAATCGAACGCTTGCATCAATTCAGTTGCCACTTGTCCTAAATCGTCAAACACCCGAACTGCTTGCTGACTTGCCCAAGAATCAACAACTGGTTGCGAGGGCAAATAGACACTACGTGCGCCCGCTGCAACGGCAGCCGCAATGCCAATCGGCGAATCCTCTAACACCAAACAATCAGCGACAGAATGCGCTAAAACATCAGCTGCTTTAATAATCAAATCAGGTGCTGGTTTACCATTAAGCACATCATCGCGAGCGATAATGTGCTGAAAAATCCCATCCAATCCAGCAAAGCTTAGACAACGTAAAGCTTGGATTCGCTGACTATTAGTCGCCAAGCAAAACGGTATTTGGCGTTGTTGAATCAATTCAAGCAAGCTAAAGAAACCCGGTTTAACCGCAATCCCATATTGTTCAACATGGACTAACCAAATTTCAGTACTCAATTGCCTAAATCGCGTCAAATCAAACCCATCACCAAATTTTTCTAGCAAATAGCTTTTGACATGCTCAGCATTTGCCCCCGATAAGCCTAGAGCAAAATCATCATCAATCTGATACCCCATCGCAACCGCTGTTTGCCGCCAAGCAGCAACATAACTAGCCTCGCTATCGATTACCAAGCCATCCATATCAAAAATAATGGCTTTAACCATGTATCACCTTAATATATTCGCCCTTCGCTTCACGATTAGAACCAACGACAACCCGTTTAACCGCGAATTGATCTTGCTCTAATTGCCCAGCAATCGCGATTTGCTCGCCATTTATCGCTTGGCCGTTATAAGTTGCGGTAAAACAAACCACCCGCTCAATGTCAGCATCATCAATTAAAAACTCCGCAGGATAATCAAAACTAAATTGATCGTCGCTTACTTTTGCCTGTAACTCAATTGCACCCAATTTCTGAAACCGACTGCTAGCCGTTTGACTAGGCACCAGCAAAGACAAATCAAATTTACGCTGATTAATTAATGCCTTATTGTATTTTCGTTGCTCATGCCAAATATAATCATCCAACGACAAATCACAATTACGACGCTGATAAGCCTCTAGCCAATCCGCATCAGCAAGATTTTGACAATCATTACTAGCAATTAAGCTTTGCACTACATTTCGCAATCGCTGAAACTCACCTCGGTGGTAACAAACCAAATCAATATCAGAATGATGATTTTGCAATCCGAGCAAACAAGAACCGGTAATACCAATTTGTTGTAAATCGATTCCTTGATCAGCAAATAAACCACATAGTTGCTGTAAATCAGCAATCACTTGATCACTAGGCAACTGTTTTAACAGGATTTGTAAGACTTTCTGCGGCGAATAATGATTAACAATTTCGCCAATTTCGACACCATGCATTTGCGCATCTAATTGATTTGAATAAAACAAATACTGTGGGAAATTTGTTGCCAAGTATTGATTAGCTATCTCGGTATTCACCTTTTGCCAATGCTGATTAATTTGAATATAGCGCAAGAAACAACGTACTTTACCGGTTTCTACACCCGCCATGACCACCGCAAACAGTAAGCCTTGGGTGGTTTCTACAAAATCTTTTGCTTGATACACGAAATTTAAAGTCTAAAAACCAAAACAATCGCGATTTTAAGTTAAATCAATCAACACAGAGAAAACAATTGAAAAAACCCAGCCCTTCCCCTATTCTCGACACGAACTTTGTTTTCCTATCCCTCAAAAAATAATCAGGAGGTCGCATGAAAATCGGTATTCCCAAGGAAGTTCACGACGGCGAAAGACGCGTCGCAACCACGCCGGAGGCAGCGGACAAAATTATCAAACTCGGCTTTGAAGTGTTGGTCGAAAGTGGTGCTGGCGATGCTGCAAATATTTCCGACGAAGCCTACCGCCAAGCTGGCGTCACTATCGTCAATTCCACTCAAGAACTATGGTCTCAAGCTGAGATTATTCTTAAAGTTCGCGCCCCTGAATTTCACCCACAACTTGGCATCGAAGAAGTTGAGTTATTGCATAGCGGACAACATCTAATCAGCTTTATCTGGCCCGCGCAAAATGAAAGCTTAATGCAGCAATTAGCCGCTAAAAACGTCACGGTGTTAGCAATGGACAGCGTGCCACGGATGTCCCGTGCACAAAAAATGGACGCACTCAGTTCAATGGCTAACATTGCTGGCTATCGCGCCGTGGTTGAAGCCGCCCAACATTTTGGTCGCTTTTTTACCGGCCAAATTACCGCCGCAGGCAAAGTGCCGCCAGCAAAAGTCTTGGTAATTGGCGCCGGTGTGGCTGGTTTAGCGGCGATTGGCGCAGCTAAAGGCATGGGCGCAATCGTTCGAGCTTTTGACACTCGCCCAGAAGTAAAAGAACAAATCGAAAGTATGGACGCTGAGTTCCTACTATTAGATTTTAAAGAAGACGGTGCCGGTGCTGGCGGTTATGCCAAAACCATGTCTAAAGAGTTTATCGAAGCCGAAATGGCTTTGTTCGCGCAACAAGCCAAAGAAGTCGACATCATCATCACCACTGCCTTAATCCCTGGCAAACCTGCACCCCAGTTAATTACTGCCGAAATGGTCGCTTCCATGAAACCGGGCAGCGTGATTGTCGATCTGGCCGCTGAACAAGGCGGCAATTGCAGTTTCACCCAAAAAGATCAAGTGGTGGTCGAACACGATGTCACCATCATCGGCTACACCAATTTACCTAGCCGCTTGGCGAATCAATCCAGCCAGTTATACGCGACCAATTTACGGCATTTATTGACCGATTTATGCCCCAATAAAGACGGTTCGCTTAACGTCAATATGGACGATGAAGTGATTCGTGGCGCAACCGTCATTAAACAAGGTGAAATCACTTGGCCAGCGCCACCACCCAAACTATCAGCCGCACCTAGTACAAAAGCCGAAGCCGCTAAACCGGTGGTTAAAGCCGAAACAAAACCGTCGGCACTTTCCCAATGGTTACCGATTTTAGTCGCTGGTGGCTCATTGTTTGGCATGGGCGCGGTGGCTCCAGAATCGTTTTTATCGCACTTTACGGTGTTTGTTTTAGCCTGTTTTGTCGGCTATCAAGTGATTTGGAACGTGTCCGCCTCTTTGCATACACCGTTAATGAGCGTCACCAATGCCATTAGCGGCATTATCGTCATCGGCGCTTTGGTGCAAATTTCTGCGCCCAGCGCGATGGTACAAATCTTGTCTGGACTGGCGATTTTAATCGCTTCGATTAACATTGCAGGCGGCTTTTTAGTGACTCGCCGTATGCTTGAAATGTTTAGAAAATAAGGAGAATCACATGTCACACGGTTTAGTCACAATGTCCTACATAGCGGCATCGATTCTATTTATTTTGAGCCTCAGCGGTTTAAGTCGCCAAGATACCGCCAGACGCGGTAATTACTTTGGTATGTCGGGGATGGCGATTGCGATTATCGCCACGGTATTCAGCGGTAATGTCACCGCTTATACGATTTTGGCAGTCGCTTTGTTAATTGGCGGTTTTGTTGGCGCTCGGGCTGCCGCTAAAGTTGAAATGACGCAAATGCCGGAACTGGTCGCTTTAATGCACAGTTTGGTGGGTATGGCAGCGGTTTTAGTCGGTTACGCCAACTTTCTTGATCACAGCAGCGGCTTAACCGGCGCTGAAAAAACCATTCACGAATTGGAAATCTACATCGGGATTTTCATTGGTGCGGTCACTTTCTCTGGTTCGGTGATTGCGTTTGGCAAGCTGTGCGGCAAAGTCAGCGGCAAACCGGTGTTATTACCCGCCCGTCATTGGCTCAATCTAGGCCTACTTATTATTACCGTTGGTTTAGGCAGCTGGTTTTTAGCGGATAGCGAATTAGATCAAGGTTTAACGCCACTATTAATTATGACTGGCATTGCCTTGGTGTTTGGTGTGCATATGGTAATGGCGATTGGCGGTGCCGATATGCCAGTAGTGGTTTCGATGTTGAACAGCTATTCCGGTTGGGCGGCAGCGGCGACTGGTTTTATGCTCAGCAACGACTTGTTAATTGTCACTGGCGCTTTGGTGGGTAGTAGCGGCGCGATTTTGAGTTACATCATGTGTAAAGCGATGAATCGTCATTTCTTAAGCGTAATTGCCGGTGGTTTTGGCAGCGCAGGTGGCGGTGAAGCAGCGGAAATCGAAGGCGAAGTCAATCCAATTGATGCCGAAGAAACCGCACAGTTGTTACGCGACTCTAAAAATATTGTCATCATTCCTGGCTATGGCATGGCAGTGGCGCAAGCACAACACACGGTCAACGAAATCACTAAATTACTGATTAGCCAAGGTAAAAAAGTCCGCTTTGCGATTCATCCAGTGGCAGGTCGTATGCCGGGTCACATGAATGTGTTGTTAGCAGAGGCGAAGGTACCTTATGACATCGTGTTTGAAATGGACGAAATCAACGAAGATTTTCCTGATGTGGATGTCTCTATCGTCATTGGCGCTAATGACATAGTGAACCCATCAGCATTAGACGATCCGAACAGCCCAATTGCAGGGATGCCAGTGCTGGAATGCTGGAAAAGCGGCACCACGATTGCGATGAAACGCAGTATGGCTTCTGGTTATGCGGGGGTTGGCAATCCATTGTTTGTCCACGAAAACACCAGAATGTTATTTGGTGATGCTAATGACAGACTACAAGCCTTATTAAAAGCATTACAAGCTTAAATTGCCCTCGGGTTGGGTTATGGCAAATCATAACCCAACCACTTAAAGCGATCATTCTGAATGTCATCAATCAAAATCCAATCACACAACATTTACCTAACCAGCGTTGACAGCAGCGGCGACAACACGCCGATCATGTTGACCTTGATAGAAATGCTTAACGCTTATTCCGGCAAAACCACCCTGTTTAGACCGATTATCGACAGTGGCGAAGCCGTCGATCCGCTAATTGAATTTATCCGCCATCGTTATCCCAACAACCTGCCTTACGAAGCCCTTTACGGCTGTCAAAGCGACCAAGCCCATCAATTACTCGCCAGTAATCAATACGACGAATTACTAAAAATCATTCTGGCTAAATACCGCGCTTTAAGTGAACACTACGACCAAGTTTTATGCGTCGGTAGCGATTATCAAAATAGTGATCCGATTTATCAGCTCGAATTTAATCTCGATATTGCCAACAATTTAGATTGTCTATTAATGCCAGTGATTCATGGCGCCAATCGCGATGAAGCCCAATTACAAAATCAATTGGCAGGCTTAAAGCATGTCTTACAAGAAAATGATTGCGAGGTACTGGCGATTATCGTCAATGGTGTTGACAGCCTGGCGATTGAATCACTCGGTTATCCGGTTTATCTCGTCCCCACCGATATTTCACTCGGCCGCCCAAGCATTGCTAACATCGCTGACACACTGAAAGCTGAAGTATTATCTGGCGATCAACATGCACTCAATCGCGAAGTATTACATTACAAAGTAGCGGCAATGTTGGTGCCGGATTTTCTGGATTACGTTGAAGCTGGCGACTTAATCATCACCCCCGGTGACCGCGCTGACATTATTTTGGCGAGTTTATTGAGTTATCAATCCAGCAACTATCCACAAATTGCTGGTCTGTTATTAACCGGCCATCAAGCAATTCCAAC
>JBJSYX010000086.1:0-3810 GCA_046090005.1 Methylomonas sp.
AGTAAATTCAGCAAATTGCGAATGCTCACTCAGTGCGTCATAAAATGACGCCCCCTGTTGTATGCGTTTACCGACCTGAACCCAAACCTTACGAGCACCAATCCGACTTGTCGTGATGGTTAAATTCACCGCATCCAGTAAAGCAATACCACTCGCCAACATCACAGCAATTTGCTGAAAAGCAAATTCAATATCCTTATCGTTGAGTGACTCATAATCAAACGGATTGAGACTAAATTGCTGCGTAAAATCGTTATCACTTTTCAGCTGAGTAATTTTTATTGGCAATAAACCTTGATTACGCAACATCAAAGCCGCACGTTCACGCGAGACACTTTCAATCGTATCGGTTACTTGCTGACCATTACGATCGCGGGCAATAAAACTAAATTTCGGCATGAGTTATCCCACCTAGCCAATCACTAAAAGATAAGTCATTCACGTTTATCACCAAGACGAAGCAATTTGGATAACTTCAAAAACCGAGGTCTGACCGGTCAGCATTTTTGCAACCGCATCATCCAACAAACTCTTGATACCCGCTTCGCGCATTTTGGCGACGAGTTGCGCCTCCCCCTCACCCTCGGCCACTGCTCTCGCCCACTCTGCGTTAAGTTCTAGCACCTCATAAAGTCCAATTCGCCCGGAATAACCTTTGTTACCGCAATAAATACAACCGACTGGGTCATAAATCATCTGGCCAGCCAGATGAGTTTGATGAATCACTAACGCCTCAATTCTGGTCAAAGGTCTTTGGATACGGCAATAAGTGCAAAGTCTACGCAATAAACGTTGAGCAATAGTCAAACGCAAAGCAGCCGCGACTAAATACGGCTCTATCTGCATATCCAGTAAACGCGTCACGGTGGCTGCGGCAGAATTAGCGTGTAAAGTTCCCAACACCATATGCCCAGTTAGTGCCGCCTTAATTGCAATATCCGCAGTTTCTTTATCGCGAATCTCGCCAATCATGATCACATCAGGATCATGACGAAGTATGCTGCGCAAGGCTTTAGCAAACGTTAAATTGCTAGCCTCATCGACTTCAGTCTGAGCAATCCCTGAAATTTCAAACTCAATCGGATCTTCGACTGTAATAATATTGATGCGTCGCTCTTCGAGAAGCATCCTGATAGCCGCATAAAGCGTGGTGGTTTTACCGCTACCGGTTGGGCCTGTCATAATCATCAGACCTTGGGTTCTGAGCAAAAATTGCTCAATTTTTCCCTTATCGAGATCGGTAAAACCCAGCTTGCTTAAAATTAACGAATCAGTTTGAGCTGCCAGTAAGCGCATCGTCACTCGCTCACCATACTTAGTCGGTAAGGTAGCTACCCTGACATCAATCCGTCGGCTATTGCCTGAAAATTGATAACCAAAACGACCATCCTGGGGAATACGCTTTTCGGCGATATCCATTTTTGACATAACCTTTAATCGATTCACCAATTCAGAATAAAGATTAAAATTTAGTGACGTATACGTCTCAAGTTGACCATCGGTTCTAAACCGAACACTGGCACCATTAAAACTTGGATCGATATGAATATCCGAAGCCTGACGCATAAAAGCAGCAAACAACAAATCCTCGCCAATATTGACAGCACCAGCTTGCGATTCACTAGCAACTAGATTCGACATGCCAGCAGGCACAGCACTTTGATTACCATAAACCTGTTTTAATTTTTCTACTAATCCAGCTTCATCACACTGCCAAAACTGCAACGGGGTTTTGATAAATCGCTCAAGCAACTTCTGTAGACTCGGTGTCACTGGCAAACAACAAGCCACATGAGTTAAATGATTTTCCAACAAAAACGGTAAGGCTTTCTGCCTAAAAGCGATATTGCTGGGCAACTTAGCAATCGACACCGGACAAACCCTGATTTGCGAAATATCCAGTACATGATCATCAGGATTAAGGCCAATATGATCAACATATTCGACCTCAACTTGAACACCATCCGCTATCTCACTCAGGAATTTAATCTTACCGAGACGGGTAAAATGTTGTTTACGATAATTAATCGTTAATGTCACCGTATCATGAATAAACAGCTCGTTATCAGCAGTCACCAGCAACATCGCTGTATTATCTTCAAGCGACATGACATAAACATGCTCAAGCAAATGCCCATTAGCATTGGCTAAGCTGACAACACAATCAGGCAAAACTAATCCTGAAATCAAAGCCTCGCTGGTATTAGTTGTTGAACTAGGATTGATTGCTGATTTATACATAAAGACTTATCACTCTCAGCATTAAATCCAAACGTCCATAATCCAAACCTTTTTACCGTTCTCCACTAATTGCCCAGCATCTGGATTTTTCATGGTCAAATAAACTGGCACAGCATTAATTTCGCCACGGGCAAATTGCATCAAAACTTTATAGACATCGGGATAGTAGCCAACAAAACTAAAGCGATGAATATGGGCATTTTCTTCAATCTTAGTCACACCAAGCAGCCATTGACCAAAATCAGCAAACGACGGCGGCAAACTATTCAACTTAACTTGGCCAATACTGCGCTCTTCAAGAATGCTGAGATGATGTTGTTTCATCGACTCAGCTACCCGATAAACCACCTCATTCATATTGCTGGTACCAAACAAAAAACCAGCCTTTGCTAATAAACTATCCATCAAGGCCTTATCCTGTTTTTTCAGCTGCGTTAGCTCGGCTTGCACCGCATCAAAACGGCTGTTAAGCGAACTAATCACCTGTTGATCAACGCCTTTACTTTTCAGGTTACGCACATCTGTTTCACTGGTTTGGGCTTTTTGTGACAAAGTGCTACTAATAAAAACAAAATAAATCACCGTCACCACCACCGCAGGTAACAAACGCTTTAACCATTGCTCGCGAACCGATTGGTCAACCAATGCCTCATTTAATTTCTTAGAAAACTGAGCCATGACTAATTGAATACCGATTGGGGAAATTGTTTAACAAAGAAACTAAGCGCTTTCATTTTTTAGCCTTTTTATTTTGCGGCTCAGCCGGCTTTGGATTCAGTGCAGGGACGCCAGCATCGACTAGCTTAATCACCATAGACCAAGGCCCATTACCATCGCCCATCAAAGCCATATTTTTCACAGTTGGCGATTCAATCCGCCACGGTGAATCCTTAAATGATTTCGCCATCGAATCGGCTAATTTATTGGCCAAATCCTGTTGCAAAGTCACGCCTTCAATTATCACTGAAGCACCATTACTATTAATGGTTTCGATAATTAACTGCTCACTGCGCCCATCAGCTAAGGCTTTTAATAACAGCGCATCACGTTGCTTTAAATGACTAAGAATCGAAGGAATTTGCCCGTTATCACTCGATAACTGCTGCAACTTTTGCTCAATTTTGCTTTTCTCAGCTGAAACATCACCAATCCGCTTATTCAAATCTTGAATATTTTTTTCAATCGCTCGCAGATTCTCGGCTTCGGCATCAAACACGTTACGTTCATGAATAAACCACAAAGCATTTAACAAACATAAAACAGTCGCCGCCGTACCAGAGCCAGCCAGCCAAAGATGTTCTGGGTTAATTGCCGATGGCTGTCTGATGACCGCACTATGCCGCCCTTCCTCGACAATCAATTCGTTCGCCCATCGCAACAACCACAAGGCAGCGTCATCTCTATTGTTTAAATCAAACAACGCCTGAGTATCGGGTAACAAATCCAATCGCCCAGTCAACAAAGTTTCAGTTTCCGCACCCTGCTGTTTTTCAGCCAACCAATCTTCAAGCTCAACCCGCCAACGTGAGCTATCGTAGGAAATAACATTAATATTGGTATAGCTATCCT
>JBJSYX010000087.1:0-2204 GCA_046090005.1 Methylomonas sp.
GTCACACTGGGCATCGGCGTGCAGGAATACCTGGTGGACGGCTGGCTGTTCGACTCTCACGTCGAAGGCGCCCGCCTGTTCAGCGACACCGCGATCATCACCATCACCCCCGGCCAGCAAGTCGCATGGCACTGGAGCCAAGCCAAATCCAAACCCAGCGACGTTCGGCCGATTACCGAAGCGGAACACGCAGCCGTCCAGGCCGGCGGCTCGCTAACCGTCGAAATCCCAATCCCCACCGTCGCCAAAAAAGCGCCGGGCATTACCGGGAAATTAAGGTTTGTGGTTACTGGGTGGCGATGAGGGGTCGGTTGCGACCCGTTGTTGCCTATCGCCTAACATGCTTTACGCCCGTACAGCAGATAAACAACTGGCATAAGGTGGATTCGCGAAGCAATCCACCATTGAGGGCTTTCGATATACCTGCGCCACTTGATCTTGCTGTTGATTTGGATTTTGGCGGGTTGTCGCTGCGCTCCGAATCGGCCCTACGCCAACCCCATGAGTTGACTGGGCTTTTGGATTAATCATTTTTATTGTGGGGGGTGGCGTTACCCGGTCACATGCACCTGGTGTTGACCTTGCCGCCGGATACCGCCGATTTTTCGGTTCGCCTGCGACTGATGAAACTGTTGTTCGCAAAGGGATTGCCGCGCGACGAACGCCTCTCCGACAGCCGTCTTAAACGCAAAGAGCGCGGTCTATGGCAGCGGAGGTTCTGGGAACATGCAATACGCCATGCTCGGGATTATTCGCCGCATATCGATTATTGTCATTGGAATCCCCTGAAACTTGCTTATGTGCAATAAGTGAGAGATTGGCGGTATTCGACCTTTCATCGCGACGTACGGCAAGGGCTTTTAGCGCCCGATTGGGCGGGCGGCACTACAAGCTTCGGATTCTGAATTTGGCGAGCTTGATTGGTCGCAGTTTAGTAAACAGGGCGGTTTTTGAGCTAGTCTGCTAACAAGCTGATTTTTTCGAACTCACGGCAAAATGGCGACAATGCGACCATGCGCCGTCAAATTGTTTGCGCAGGCGACGGGCAACTCATGGCTGTAACCGTTTGTTTTAGTTACCTGATTGTTGGTCGATTGAATTAAGCGACAAGGAATGGAGGCGTTGCAAAAATTAGTTTGCCTTAGTGGTTGTAAGAATATATCTTACATGGCTATTAAAAGCTGACCAAGAGATAAACATGGCACAGGCACGAACCCAAACCGTTAGCCTCGGTGAACACTGGAATAATCTGATTGAATCGCTGCTTAAAAGTGGCCGCTATGCCAGTGTCAGTGAAATTATGCGTGATTCTTTGCGATTGCTAGAAGAAAAAGAAGCCAATTCCAAACTGCAAGCGTTACGCAATGCCCTCATTGAGGGTGAAGAAAGTGGTGATGCGGGTGAACTAAGCATGGAATCGATCAAGCTTGAAGCTAAAAAAGAAGCTGGTTTACTCTGAAATGCACTTAATCCACATTCAGGCACTTGCCAAGCAAGATTTAAAAAATATCTGGCTTTACACGTTTCAAAACTGGGGTGAAACACAGGCAGATTGTTATTTTGATGAACTGAATGCGGCGTTTGAATTGATAGCGAAAAACCCAGCGCTGGGTTTTGCTTGTGATTATATTTGTGATGGCTACAGACAATTCCACATCAACCACCATTTAGTTTTTTACCGTGTTACCTCATCAAAAATTCACATCGTGCGTATTCTGCATGAAAACATGAATTACAGATCGCATTTATAGGATGAAAAATCTTTACTATCTGGGACGGCCGTACGGCGGATAAACAACTGGCATCAGGTGGATTCGCGAAGCAATCCACCATTAAGGGCTTTCGATATACCTGCACCACTTGATCTTGCTGTTGATTTGGATTTTGGCGGGTTGTCGCTGCGCTCCGAATCGGCCCTACGCCAACCCGATGAATTGGCTGGGCTTTTGGATTAATCATTTTCAAGGCAAAATGGCGGCAATACGACCATGCGCCGTCAAATTGTTTGCGCAGGCGACGATCACCTCATGGCCAAACTTTGCCAATCCCCCCGCATCCCGCAGCAATCGCCCCGTGAAGTCTTCGGAGTCATCTGAAAATGAGGGGATGGTTCAGGCCCCGACCACGAACTGATACTTCCCGCCACGCAGGGACAGCCAACAAATGTGCGGCATCTCAGGATACTTTCTATCAAAGCCGACAAG
>JBJSYX010000088.1:0-4646 GCA_046090005.1 Methylomonas sp.
TTCATCAAGCCTTGAATCGACTCAAAGCGTCTGATTTGCAAGCGATCTTGCGTTTATGCGCGACTACCGATCAGCAAATTAAAGGCCAATTAGCGGGCGATAGTTGGGAAAGTTTGTTCAACTTGTGTTGCTTGTTTACCAACACGGCGATGTTAAGCAAACTTTGAACAGAAGTGACATTGAATTGCTAAAGTTGATAAAATTACTAGGTTATTATTTTTGAATGGAAAATGAATATGAGCGTCATTGAAAGAATTGAAAATCAGCTAAACAACAATGCGGTAGTGTTGTATATGAAAGGTACCCCTGATTTTCCACAATGCGGTTTTTCTAGCCGTGCGGTTCAAGTATTACAAGCCTGTGATGCGGATTTTTTTGCGGTGAATATCTTTGAAGACCCCGAATTGCGTGAAGCCTTAAAAGAATACTCTAACTGGCCAACCTATCCGCAGTTGTATGTCAAAGGCGAATTGATTGGCGGTTGCGACATCATTGTTGATTTATACAATAAAGGTGAGTTGCAATCTTTGCTTGCTAACGCTTAACTGATTTACTCAATTTCTGAGCAACTGGCAAATAGCGAGTTGCTCAGATTTTGATCTTCGATTTCCATAAAGCGTTTCCAGCGATTCATAATCATACAAAACAGTTTCGCGGTTTGTTCAGCATCATATAACGCAGAATGAGCGCGACTGTTATCCCACTCTAAACCTGCTGCTTCGGCAATTTTAGCCAACACGGTTTGCCCATATGCCATACCGCCCAAAGTAGCTGTATCAAAGCTGCTGAACGGGTGAAACGGACTGCGTTTATATTGAGTTCTGTCAATCGCGGCATTGAGAAAGCTGATGTCAAAAGCCGGATTGTGACCAACTAAAATTGCTCGCTTGCATTCGTTGCGTTTTACGGCAGCCTTAATCGGTGTAAACAGTTTATTGAGCGCTTCTTTTTCATCAATTGACATGCGAAATGGATGATAAGGATCAATGCCGGTAAACTTTAAAGCCGCCTCGTCTAGTTCCGAATTTTTAAAGGGGATAATGTTGCAATTATGTTTTTCGGTAATCTGCAACCAGCCTTGTTCGTCTGCCTCGACGATAATCGCGGCAATTTCTAGCAGTGGATTCTTTTTAGGATTAAAGCCAGCGGTTTCTATATCAATAATGACGGGCAAATAGCCCCGAAAGCGGTTGCCTAGTGGGTTTGGGCAGGTTTCCATGAATGTGGGGTTGGGTTTAAAATTCAGTTGTGTGCTATGTTACGCGAGTTTGTGACAGGTTAAAAACTATAAAAACTTAATAGGAGGTTATTCCATGAAAAACAGTCACGCGTTGAAGTTTGTTTCTATCGGCTTTTTAGCCTTTTTGACCGGTTGTGCTACAACCCAAGTCACTGATCCGAAAGATCCTTATGAAAATTGGAACAGAAAGGTTCAATCATTCAACGACCATGTTGACGATTATGTCATGAAACCGGTGGCTAAAGGCTATAACTGGGTCATGCCGAGCTTCGCTAATCAAGGCGTCAGCAATTTCTTTAGCAACTTGGATGACATCGGTGTTTCGGCCAACGATTTGTTCCAAGGTAAATTAGCGCAATCAGGTTCAGACGGCGCACGGTTTTTAGTTAACACCACGGTGGGTGTGGCCGGTTTGGTCGATGTTGGCAGTATGATTGACTTGCCAAAACACAATGAAGATTTTGACCAAACCTTGGGTTACTGGGGGGTATCAACCGGCCCTTATATTGTTTTGCCATTTTTTGGTCCTAGCTCACCGCGGGGAATTACCGGATTATTAGGCGATGCAGCATTGAATCCGATCAGTTATACCGGTTTGTATTTCGGTAGCAATTATCTCGCCACCGCTGTTTCTGGTGGTTTAGGGACTGTTAAAGCGATTGATGTTCGCTCAGACAATTTAGCGACTGAAAAAGTCGCTAGTGAAGCAGCGGTTGATCGTTATGATTTCTTCAAAAACGCTTATTTCTTGCAACGTAATTATCTGGTCAATGACGGTAATGTGCCTGATGAGGATGTTTTGAAGTATGAAGATCAGGATGGCAAAGGTTTAGGCCCAGTTAGCCCTTACTAAAGCTTGAATCGGGCCGCTAAACCTTGATGATTTAGCGGCCTGATATTTAGAAATTCAATTTTGCGCCAATAAATTGCGCTTCCGCTGTCAGCAATTGGCTTGGCAAAATCTGATTTTCCAGCACCACATCAGCCGTTACATCACACGCCACTCTTAAATAATTCGGTGTATAGCCAAAATAACGCACTAACCCGTTATCCAGATTTTCGGTATGACCTTCCCACAAAACTTCAGCTTGGTTATCAAGATTTTTCGCAATAAAGGCTTGTTTCAAGCTTTCTGCCAACTCATGTAATTGTTTGCTGCGTTGTTTTTTCAGCTCGGTGCTGATTTGATCGGACAAGCTCGCCGCTTTGGTGCCTTCGCGTGGTGAATAGCTAAAAATATGAATATGACCAAAACCAATGCGTTTTATGTAGTCAAAACTGTCTTGCCATTCCTGTTCGGTTTCGCCTGGGAAGCCGACGATAATATCGGTGGTGATATTAAAGTTTGGAATCGTCGCCCTAGCTTCGGCCACCATCAGCGCAAATTCTTCGGTTTTACAACGCCTAGCCATGCGCCGTAACACGCTATCGCTGCCACTTTGTAGCGGTAAATGCAAATGTGGCATTAAGCGGGGATTTTTAAACAGCTCAAAAAAACCCGCCGGTAATTCCCACGGTTCCAATGAACCTAAGCGTAAGCGAGGGATTTGGGTGTTAGCCAAAATTTCGCGGATTAACGCCACTAAATTGCTATCAATATCACTACCATAGCCGCCTAGATGCACGCCGGTGATGATGACTTCATTAATGCCTTGGCTGTGCAGATTATTGATTTCCTCAATCACTGCCGCAATTGGCCGACTGCTTTCTTCACCACGCGCGACGGTGACAATGCAAAACGTACAACGATAACGGCAACCATCCTGCACTTTCACAAACGCCCGTTGCCGACCACGGCTAAATAAAGACACTTCGCCCGGTTCGGTAGACATTGCAGGCATAGTGTCCAAATTCAGTTCAGCCAAGGTTTTTTCGACCAGCTGATTTTTGTCTTTATTACTGACAATCAAATCCACGCCCATCAATTGCGCGGCTTCCTCTTCATTTAGCGTCGCGTAACAACCGCTGACCACCAATTTAGCTTGTGGATTATCGCGATGAATCCGGCGAATCAATTGCTTGGATTTTTTCACCGCGTCTTGAGTCACTGCACAAGAATTGATAATCACCAGTTGCGCCTCATCAACGCGACGAGTGATGCCGTGACCTGCACGTTGAAAAGCTTGTGCCCACGTTTCCAGTTCAGCTTCGTTGAGGCGGCAGCCCAAGGTTTTAAGGTGTATTTGCATGGATAGTTATCCGAAGAACCAATAAGTTACAAAAATAGCGGCACCGATTCCGCCTAAATCAGCCATGATGCCGCAACTGGCGGCATGGCGAATATTACTAATCCCCACTGCGCCAAAATAAACCGCCAACACATAAAAGGTGGTTTCGGTACTGCCTTGCACTACCGACGCCAAACGTCCGGCAAACGAATCGGCACCGTGACTTTGCAGGGTGTCTATCATCATTGCTCTCGCACCGCTGCCGCTGAACGGCTTCATTAACGCAGTCGGCAAGCCGTCGATGAAGCGGTTATCGATTTGCAATAAATCGACAAGCCAGCGCAAGCCTTGAGTGATTAAATCCAATGCACCACTGGCACGAAACACGCCAAACGCCACCAACATCGCCACCAAATAGGGAATGATGCTAATTGCAGTTTGAAAGCCTTGTTTTGCGCCTTGGATGAATAATTCGTAAGCGTTTAAGCGTTTATAAGCCGCTGAGCCGATAAAAGCGATTACCAAGCTAAACAAAGTGACATGGCTGATTAACGCCGATTGTTTCAGCATTTCCGCTTGATCCAAGCCGGAAAAATAAGCTAACAAACCACCAACCAACGCAGTAATGCCGCCCAGATAAGCCAACACCACTTTATCCAGCAAATTGATTTTTTGCACTGCAGCAACCGCCAATAAACCGGTCAAAGTCGAAACATAAGTAGCGATTAAAATCGGGATAAACACATCGGTTGGATTGGCCGCGCCTAGTTGTGCTCGATACGCGAAAATCGTCACCGGAAATAGCGTCACCGAGGAAGTGTTAATCACCAAAAACAGAATTTGCGGATTACTGGCTTGGCTGGGATTAGGATTGAGCTTTTGCATTTCCTGCATCGCTTTAATCCCCATCGGGGTTGCTGCATTGTCCAAGCCCAACATATTAGCGGCGATATTCATCACCATCGCACCAAGGGCAGGGTGGTTTTTGGGGATTTCTGGCATCAAGCGTGCAAACAAAGGATTCAGAGCACGGGTTAATAAATCGATAAAGCCGCTGTGTTCACCGACTTTCATAATCCCCAGCCACAAGGCCAAAATGCCACTGAGTCCAAGCGAAATATCAAATGCGGTTTTTGAAAGGCTGAACATGGCGTTCATCAACTCAGAAAAAATCGCTTGATCGCCGAGTACTAACCATTTAAAGCCCGCTGTGACGAACGCCGTCAGGAAAAATATAA
>JBJSYX010000089.1:0-2831 GCA_046090005.1 Methylomonas sp.
TGAAGATCTCACTTGGGAAATTTTTAAAGACACGCTGATCGAGCAAGCAGAACAAGGTGTCGATTATTTTACGATTCATGCAGGTGTGAGATTAAGTTATATCCCGATGACTGCAAAACGTATGACGGGTATTGTAAGTCGCGGTGGATCGATCATGGCGAAATGGTGTTTAGCGCATCACACCGAAAGCTTCCTCTACACTCATTTCGAAGAAATTTGCGACATCATGAAAGCCTATGACGTGTCATTCTCGTTAGGTGATGGCTTGCGCCCAGGCTCAATTTACGATGCCAACGACGAAGCCCAATTCGGCGAATTAGAAACTTTAGGCGAGCTCACCAAAATCGCTTGGAAACACGATGTCCAAACCATGATCGAAGGCCCTGGCCATGTGCCATTGCAAATGATTAAGATCAACATGGAAAAACAATTGGAAGATTGTTTTGAAGCGCCTTTCTACACCTTAGGCCCATTGACTACCGACATCGCCCCCGGCTATGACCACATTACCTCAGCAATTGGTGCCGCCAACATCGGTTGGTATGGTTGTGCGATGCTGTGCTATGTCACCCAAAAAGAACATCTAGGCTTGCCAAATAAACAAGACGTTCGCGAAGGGATTGTGACTTACAAAGTCGCCGCCCACGCCGCTGACCTTGCTAAAGGCCACCCAGGCGCACAAATCCGCGACAACGCGATGTCGAAAGCCCGTTTTGAATTCCGTTGGGAAGATCAATTCAATTTGGCTCTGGACCCAGAGAAAGCCCGTTCATTCCATGATGAAACTTTGCCAAAAGAGTCGGCTAAAGTGGCGCATTTCTGCTCAATGTGCGGCCCACACTTCTGCTCAATGAAAATCAGCCAAGACGTTCGTGATTACGCTGCAGAAAAAGGCTTGAAAGATGAAGAAGCCTTAGCCAAAGGCATGGAAGAAAAATCACAGCAATTCTTAAACGAAGGCGCGGCGATTTATCACGAAGTTTAATTGTCCTAGCGCTTAAGCTTAAAAAACCCAGCCCAGATTAGTCTGTCGCTGGGTTTTTAGTTTTTAGGCCTATGGCTTGCTTTAATCAGCCCAGCATCAAAGCCTATGCTAAAATCGATCCATGCAGGAAATAGAAACTTTTAAACTGATTGAACGCATCAGTTCTTTATTACGTTCAGAAGAACGCAGAAAATACGCCACCGTCGGCTTACAACCGGTCCACGGCCAAGTGCTCGAATATCTGGCAAAATGCAATAAATACAGCAACACCCATGCCGCCGTCGCCGAATACCTAGGCTTAACCAAAGGCACGGTTTCGCAAACTCTGCAAATCTTGGAACGCAAAAATTATCTACAAAAGACTACCGATAGCGAAGATGGACGAGTTATTCACTTGAGCTTAACTGACGATGGTCGAGCTCTGATTGACGAACTCAAACCACTGGATATTTTCAAACAAGCTGAAAGCAAAGTCAGTCGCCAAGAATTTGATACCATAGGCCAAGCACTACAAACCACACTAGGTGTATTGCAAAAAGTAAACCAGACTAAAAGCTTTGGTTCATGCCGCTCTTGCCGTTACTTTTCAGTGGCAGAAAATCATTACCAATGTGGTTTAACCGAACAACCATTAGATCGCGAGGATACTGATAAAATATGCCGCGATCATTTTCCAATCCCCAATTCATTCATAGACCAAGAGTAATTCATCATGTTTGACCCGAAATCGATAGACAACATTGCTGACCGCCTTGCAGGCGCTATTCCTCCAGGCTTCAGTCAATTCAAAGAAGAAACTGAAAAACACATCCATGCCTTGCTACAAAGCGCACTGTCTAAACTCGATTTAGTCAGCCGCGAAGAATTTGAGGTACAAAAAGCAGTGTTAGCCAAAACCCGTCATCGTCTGGAAGAGTTGGAGCATCGGGTTGCTGAAATCGAAAAACGCTTTATCGAAGAGTAAGCTGATGACGCTGGCCGTTGTTTACAGCCGTGGTCGTTCTGGCATTGAAGCCCCATTGGTCACCGTGGAAGTTCATGTCAGCAACGGCTTGCCAGCTCTGAATATCGTCGGTTTACCAGAAACCGCGGTTAAAGAAAGCAAAGACCGAGTACGAGGCGCGATTATCAATTCGCGCTTTGAATTCCCGATGCAACGCATCACCATCAATCTCGCCCCAGCCGATTTACCGAAAGAAGGAGGCCGTTTCGACTTAGCGATTGCCTTGGGCATTCTCGCTGCATCAAGCCAAATTCCAAAAAATGCCCTTGAGCAATACGAATGCGTTGGCGAATTATCGCTAGGCGGCGAACTGAGGCCAATTACAGGCGCTTTACCGGTTGCGATTCATAGCCGTGACGCCAATAGGCAACTGATTCTACCTGTAGCCTCAGCTGCAGAAGCCGCATTAATCAACGACGCCCAATTACTACCGGCCAGCCATTTGCTCGAAGTCTGCGCTCATCTCACCGGCAAACAATTAATTAACCCACAAGTTACCTGCCAAACCATTGAACCCAGTATCTACGCAATTGATTTTGCCGATGTTCACGGTCAATTTCATGTCAAACGGGCAATGGAAATTGCCGCCGCTGGCGCGCACAATTTGCTAATGCTAGGGCCTCCTGGTACCGGTAAATCAATGCTGGCCGCACGCTTACCCACTATTCTGCCAGAACTAACTGAACAACAAGCCCAAGAAACAGCAGCGATTGCCTCAATCAGCGATCATGGCTTAGAAATTAAACACTGGCGACAACCACCCTTCAGAGCACCGCATCACACCGCTTCTGCGGCGGCTTTAGTGGGTGGCGGCAGCAACCCTAAACCTGGCGAAATTTCGCT
>JBJSYX010000090.1:0-3641 GCA_046090005.1 Methylomonas sp.
CACCACCATCGACTAGCGTTTTGATGATTTGCGTGGCGTCGAGACGATTTTCACTACTATCACCTCTTTTATAGCGTTCCTGACTCGCCATGATGACAGTAAACAGCAAACTTTCTGGTGGCAGGTTTTCGGTGTAAAACAAAGCACCACCATCGGCAGTGCCGCTGATGTCATCTATACGAAGATGAGGTTCGACGACTGTCGAATTGACGGCGAAATAATGCAGTTCGTCATCGGATAACAGCACCAGATCTTTTGCCAGTTTTTCGCGAAAAAAGGCAAAATCCTTGTCAGCCGGCAAAGCAGTAGCGGCCAACCAATCGGCAATCGGCTTTAAAGCAGTCTCTACCTTAGGCTCTAGTTCATAGGCTTCCAGAGCCAATTTATTATCTGTCATCAATTCGTGATTAACGATTTGGCATTTACCGCTGTCCAGATTTGGAATAGTCCAATCCGCTTGAATATTGGCTAACGCCAATTGTCGCTTCAGCCGCGCCAATAACAACGGTGATGTAGCATAAACAAAACCGGCTTTTGCGCAACGCACTGGAAACGCTACCAGTTGGCCATCACTAAAACTAAGCGCACCAGCATGATCGGCAGCACTTTGATCTGGTCCAAACAACCGGTTTAACAAGTTTCGATCTTCGTGCTGTGCCCAGTAATCATGGCGGATTGCGCCTTTGATACCAGAACCAGCCATCGTGGGATATTCGGTGTGACGCTCACGCTGGATGGGGTTATCGATTAAACCGCCAACAGCAGTTCCTGTACCCATGTGAACTGGGCTGACGCAATATAAAAAGGCAATTCGAGTTTCCTGAAACATTGTTGCTCCTGAATTTAACGCGGCCACGCCGCTATTATGATGTTGTTAAAACCTTCCGCGCTTCGCTTTCTGTCTGGATTAGCATCGATACTAAATAGACCTTTTTCGACAAGTTTATGAAGAGCAGTGACTTCTCCTTCAAACTGATCAAACCAATAAACGCTGCCTGTGCTGACAGCTTTTAAAGCGGGTTTTGGTTGATTTTTGGCAATATCCCAACCGCTAATGGTTTCGGCTCGGGGTGTGCTAACAGTGACTAAATTGGCCGAAAAATCATTGGTTCTCCAACGATAGTTACCGTTTTCCTCTGTCATTCCCGGCAATAGCCAGCCTTGCTCAAATAAGCCTGGCGTGGTCAACAACAAGCGAAACCGCTTGCTTTGTGCTATTAAATCCCATTCTGGTTGCGGTGGTTGCCATTCAACGCGGGAGTGCTGAGCACCGCGACCATCACCACCTAAGCGTAAAACACCATTGTCAGGCATTAGATTTTGAGCACCTGCTATGCCAGTCAAAAAGCCTATTCCATCAGATAAGGCTACTGCATCAACGGTATAAAGCTGACCGTCATCTGTCGTCCGCCCCTGGGCATCCAGAGTAATACCTAGACGCGAATCAAATTTCCAAAGTGTGTTACTTTCAACCAAATGATTGGTGTCGAGGGGTTGACCGTTAAGCCAAGCTTGGATACCCGCTGAATTTAACCAAAGCCCACTTACAGGTTTAGCTTGTTTAGCGGTGCGTAAAACTGGGATTTGTAAACAAGGTGAACTAGTTTGTATTACTTCTGGTAAACGGTGCGGCTGAAGGTAATGAGCATATTGGTTGCCATTTTCTTCTAGGACAACCACATCGGCTGGAATGGAGAGATAAACCTCAAATTGCTTTGTTGGTTGATTTCCTGAAGATAATTCATATTTTGCCAAGAGGAAGTGGCTAAGCCGAAACTCACCAGGTTGATCGGAGGTACCTAAGCTGATGGCTAATGCGCCTGTTAATACTTGTTTATTTTCGGCAAATTGTCCGCCATCAACAGCATGACTTACCAAAATTTGGGATCGTATCGCACCGGCAACCATCGAAGGCCAAGGCGGCATAATGGCTTCACCTGTGACGGAACTATCACCGAACAAGCGATTACCTCGTAAATACAACACATCCACTGGTTGTAAAAAATGAAATTCGCTCATTGCGCACCTCCAGCGCGGCTGTCGCGGGCCAAAAATTCGGCGATACCGATAAAGTGGGTAATGAAGTCTGGGCAACTTTGCCCAGTTTGCGATACACCTAATTCCACCAAGCTTCTCGCCAAATCGGGATACCGACGAATCCCCTGATTTTGCTTGATTAATGGATACTCAAGAGCTTTTTCCAATAAAGTTTTGTACAAATTAGGGTCGTTTGCAAACAGTGAGTCAGGTGGCAATTGTCGTAACCAATCTTGTGCAATATAGGCAGCACGACGTGACATTTTGGGTTCTGCCAGCGCCTCCTTGAGTCTCAGCAATTGTCCCATAGGGCTGTCGAGCAAACTTTCTGGGTTATCAGGATTGTTAAACCAAGGGCAAGTTAACTTTACCGCGCCACCAGAACGCTTAAGTAAGTCAATCGCAAAAGCATTTCGACCACTGGATTTAGCTCGCTTTTCGGCATTTCTTAAAGCTTTTAACACTTGACCCAATGGTGCTGTGTGATGAGCAATCACCGCGCCGCACGAAGCAGTGGCTTTGTTTCCCATCACTCGATATAACCTATCTGCTTGCATAACATAACCATTAGCCATGCGTAGTTTGGCCTCTGGCTGTTGGAACAATTGCTTCCAAACCGTTAATGGCTCGCCATTGACAGGAAAAACGCCGCTATAAACCAAACGTAACAGCAACATCATCGGTAATAGGTCGTCAACCGCCACCATTGCCATCACATCGTCACCACCAGCATAGAGCAACTTGCCTTTGTACAAGTCCTCAACCACATAACGCGCCAAATCTAATGAAAAACCATTGAGTGCATCTGAAATAGCCATATGCCGAGCTGGTGAAGAATGGCGCATACTTTTTAGATAGGGACTTAGTTTTTCTTGGTATTTTTGATCAATCTTCGCTTGGATTTTGTTATGCCAACTGTCTTGGTATGTAAGCTGATATTTTTCTTCATTACCCGCTAACCATGCCCCCATGTTGTCGCCATCCATCATAATTAGCGCATAGTAGGTTTCTTCAAAAAAAACATTTAGTTTGGATTTGATGCTTGGCTTCAAAACTTCGTTGTCGCAATTGGCATCCCAAAATGAAGGCAGTTTTTTTGCCAATAGTCGAGCCTGCTGATCGCTCCCCGCCATATTTAGCACTTTCCTTGGTAAGGCTGATTGTTCAGACCACCCTTCCAAAATAGCCATTAACTCAATAGGTAAGGATTCACGATTTGGGTTTTTTAGCCATTGCTCAAAACTGGTAGAAAATGCCATGTCATGCGTGGAAACCACATAACGATTGATGCCTTGTAATCCATCTACAGAGGTCTTGATTTCGTCGATGAAGTGTTTTGGCCACAACCGTTTGAGCATATCCAGTGCACTCAAATGCTCGCCTTTTTTAACCCAAGATGGTTTTTGTGCAGCAACTTTTTGCCAGAGGGTATTTTGCCGTAGCCCCGGTGACAAGGCTAATTGACTTTGATCAGTGGTTAGCCATTCGTATTCACCGCTTAACGTATTGCGATAGCCTTGCTGCGGTTTTTGCTGGAAAGATCGATTGGTCTTGGCCGCTGCAGCTACTCTATCCAACAAATCGAAAACCGCAGGATACAAAAC
>JBJSYX010000091.1:0-2082 GCA_046090005.1 Methylomonas sp.
CGAAGGTGCCGACCCTGATAAAGGCATCAACATGGGCTTGTTTAGCTACCCTGTACTGATGGCCGCTGACATCTTGATGTTCAATGCCAATAAAGTACCAGTCGGCAAAGATCAAATTCAACACATTGAAATGGCGCGTGATATTGCCAGCCGCTTTAACCATATTTACGGTGAACATTTTGTTTTGCCTGAAGCGGTTTTAGAAGACAACGCTGCGACTTTATTGGGCCTAGATGGTCGCAAAATGAGCAAAAGCTATAACAACACCATTCCGTTGTTTGAACCTGAGAAAAAACTACGCAAACTGATCAACAAAATCAAAACCAATTCACTAGAACCAGGCGAGCCTAAAGATCCAACTGATTGCACTTTGTTTGGCATTTACCAAGCCTTTGCTAGCAACAGTGAAGTCGAAGAAATTCGCAGCCGCTATGCGGAAGGCATTGCTTGGGGTGAAATGAAGCAAGTGTTGTTTGAAAAAATCAACACCGAAATTGCGCCAGCTCGTGAACGCTATGAAGCATTACTGGGCGCTCCTGAACATATCGAACAACAGTTACAAGAAGGCGCAGAAAAAGCTCGCGCTATCAGCTCACCATTCATTCAAACTTTGCGTGAAGCAGTGGGTATTTCACGAATTACACCACGCTAAATTCATATAAAAAATTAGTAGCCAGTCTAAAACCTGGCTGCTTTTTATAGTCCACAGCAATTTCATACTATAATGCTGGGTCATTTTTTTCAGCACCATGCCTTAATTTATGTCGAGAAAAAAAACTGCGTCTTTATTTGAAGACTCCATGGACGAACTCGAAAAATTAGTCGAGCAAATGGAACAGGGCGATATTTCGCTGGAAGAATCCTTAAAAGCCTTTGAACGCGGGATTAAATTAACCCGCACCTGTCAGCAAGCGCTACAAGAAGCTGAACAGAAAGTTCAAATTCTATTAGAAAAGAACGGCCAACAAACTTTGGAGCCATTTACCAATGAGTAACTTAAAAACCTATCTTAGCGCCTGCCAAAATCGTGTTGAACGCGCTTTAGACGCTCGTTTACCTAGCGAAAACATTTTGCCACAAACTTTGCATCAGGCAATGCGCTACACCGTCTTAGATGGCGGTAAACGCACCAGACCTTTATTAACTTATGCGACAGGCAAAGCATTAGGTTTAAGTGAAGATGTTTTGGATGCTCCTGCTTGTGCTGTCGAATTTATCCACGTTTACTCACTAATCCATGACGATTTACCTGCGATGGATAACGATGACTTGCGTCGCGGCAAACCAACTTGTCATAAAGCCTTTGATGAAGCGACCGCGATCTTAGCTGGTGATGCTTTGCAAGCTTTAGCTTTTGAAGTATTGGCTAATGACCCAAGCATCACAGTTGATGCGATTGCGCGTTTAAAAATGATTAGCACCCTAACCCGAGCCAGCGGCTCACAAGGCATGGTCGGCGGCCAAGCGATTGACTTAGCGTCAGTCGGCACCAAATTGAGCTTGCCTGAATTAGAAAACATGCACATCCATAAAACCGGCGCATTAATTCGTGCGAGTGTTAATTTGGCGGCATTATCAAAACCTGATCTTGACCCTAGCGTTGCTAAACAACTAGACCATTACGCAAAATGCATCGGCTTATCGTTCCAAGTTAAAGATGACATTCTCGATATTGAAAGCGACACCGCAACCTTAGGTAAAACCCAAGGCAAAGACAACGATAACGACAAACCTACCTACCCAGCTTTATTAGGCATGGCCGGCGCAAAACAAAAAGCACTGGAATTGCACGAACAAGCGGTTGCCAGTCTGAGCAGTTTTGGCAGTGAAGCCGATTTACTACGCGATTTATCGCTGTACATCATTGAACGCTCTCATTGATCAACAGCCCTTACCGCTTCGGTAACTTGAAGGAACCAATAACAACATGACACTTTCCTCCGCATTTCCACTGTTAAACACAATCAACAGCCCTGCTGACGTTCGCGCATTATCCAAAGACCAGTTGCTTCAACTGTCTGCCGAGTTGCGTAATTATTTGACGCATACCGTCAGCATTTCCGGCGGTCATTTTTCCGCCGG
>JBJSYX010000092.1:0-6101 GCA_046090005.1 Methylomonas sp.
CTGAAAAGCCAACTTCTGATGTCAAATCTAAATCGCGCAAATACCAAACAATTGGAATACCCGCATCTTGCGCCGCTGGTGAGATTGCCGCACCGTATCCATGAGTATAACGAAGATGGGTGTTCTCCCAGTTTTGAGCTTCTTTAGGTAGTTTCTGGATATTAACTTCCCTAGCAGCCAAATTGACTTGTTGATGATGACCATTAATATAATAACGATCCTCATCAATAGTTGGAAAATCATAATAGGGTCTTATTCCTTGCAATTGACTATAACTATCAATTAATAACTCTCGATCCCAAACAGGAATATTCTCAAAATGTTTAGTGGTCGACCATGCCTCTATATCTTTAGTCGCATCCAAACTCACTTTGAAATCGATTGTTTCTACCTGATTAAGATCATAAGCTGCTAACGTAGCGTTAATATTATCGCGGATATTCTCAGCTTCGGCTCGACTATAATTTGGTTTAACAATTAATTTTTCAATAATATCTGGGATAAATTGATTAGATCGCAATCCAATAAAAGCTAATAAACCAACCATAACAAGCATCAATGGTGTTTTATGCCTATGCTTTTCAGCAAACACATTGAAAACAATTAAACTAGCTACTGCCAATATCGTAAAAATAATCAGCCAAATTAACGGCAACTGGTAGCGCAATTCAACAAATCCTGGACCAAAAAATACCGGTTGATTATTGTTTGCATATAAAAGGCCAAATCGCTCAAGCAAAAAGCCCCAAATTATAAATAAAATGACAAAACCTAATAAAACAGTCAAATGTAATTTGGCGCCTATTGGAAACTGTTTACGTTGATTCGGCACAAAAATATGTTCTAACCAATATAACAAGCTGGTTGAAAATAACACAACGACTGCGCTAATCAGTAATTCTTTTTGAATTAAAATATAAACTGGGTAGGAAAACAAATAAAATCCTATATCATTACCATAAACTGGATCACTGACACCTGCATTGCTACCAAAGAAAAATAATAATGCTTGTTCCCATTGCAGATAAAATGGTATCGCAATCAAAATTGCTAATATCAATGAAACTGGTGTGTAAACTGTCGCTGAACCACTCATAAACACATCAGCAAAACGCTGAAAATTTCGCCTTTTTTTACTATCCATTAATACTTCATCGGGGGGATTAAGCCCTAAATATCGTGAAGCAATAAAAAAATGCAATATAAATATGGCAAAGAAAAATACCGTAACGACGACTGAAAAAACAAAACCGTATAACCATCTAAGCCAGAAATAGGATTCAAAATCTAACGATCTAAACCACCAAAGGTCAACAAAGAAATCCAGAAATACGAAATAAAACGCAACATATAGTCCAATAGCCAATAAAGCAGTCACACCTAATATAGCGGGAAATATTTTCCAGTTACGCATAAAGTCCTCTTAATCCAAATTTGCTTGCCAAAAATTGGCTTTATTACTGACCTACTTAATCAGCCTAATGTTTACAGACACAAAAAAGCCTACCCAACATCGCATAATTAACGATATTGGGTAGGCTGGACATCATTTATTTCCTTAAAATACCAATACCTTTTAACAGATTAAGCGCTTCGTTAAGCGGATAATCGGTAATGGTTACTTTATCTTCGGTTTCTTTTTCAGGCGTTTCGCTATCATCTTTGTCTTCTTTTTTATCTTCTTTCACCGGCTTATTCTTATTGCCGTTAGCCAAATGATGCGATAAATCAGCCTCTTTAATCGATTCAACTTTGGCTTTTTCTAGGTTTTCTAATTTAACCCGAGCCAATTTCACATCCGGTTCAATACCTTCCGCTTGAATTGATCGGCCTGATGGCGTGAAGTAACGGGCGGTCGTTAATTTAACAGCGGCATTATTGCTGGTTGGCAAAATAGTTTGTACAGAGCCTTTACCAAATGACTTTTCCCCCATAATCACCGCGCGTTTTTGATCTTGCAAGGCGCCCGCGACAATTTCCGATGCAGAAGCTGAACCGCCATTAATCAAAACGACAATCGGCGCGCCATTGATGACATCGCCTTGGGTTGCATTAAACCGCATTTCTGAGTTTTTAATTCTGCCTTCAGTAAATACGATTAGACCCGAGTTTAAAAAGGCGTCACTCACTTCAACTGCAGCATTTAATACGCCACCGGGATTATTACGCAAATCCAGTACCACACCTTTCAATGGCCGTTCATTTTCTTTCTTCAAATCTTCAATCGCATCAACCAAGTTCTGACCCGTTGCCGATTGGAAACTACTAATGCGTAAATAGCCGTAATCTTTTTCCAACAATTTATTTTTGACACTTTTGACTTTGATCACATCGCGAGTCAACGTGAACTTTAACGGCGCTTCTTCACCTTCACGAATCACAGTTAAAACAATATCCGTTCCAGGTTCGCCGCGCATAGTTTTGACCGCATCCGCCAAGGTCATACCTTTGACAGGCTTATCATCCAAGCGAACAATCAAATCACCCGATTTAAGACCAGCACGTTGCGCTGGCGTATCGTCAATCGGTGATACGACTTTCACAAAACCGTTTTCCATACCTACTTCAATGCCTAATCCGCCAAATTGACCGGTAGTACCTTCTTGTAATTCTTTATATTCTTCGCTGGCCAAATACGCTGAGTGAGGATCAAGCCCCGATAACATGCCGCGAATCGCATCTTCTAGCAATTTTTTGTCAGATACCGGCTCGACGTAATCTTGCTTAATCCGTCCGAAAATCTCGGTAAAGGTGCGCAATTCATCAAATGGTAAGGTTTGCAGATCATCTACTTTAGGCGCGGGCGCTGGTTTTTCAGCTAAAACACTACCGCACACACTCACTGCAGCGCCTAAAACAAAGCCTGCGACTAAAATCAAACTGTTTTTGTTTTTTACCATGTGTTTTTTAAATCCTCAAAAACCAATTATTTTAAATTTTCCCTTAACCTACTTTCGGCACCAGTGCTCTGGATTAACCGGCCTACCTTTATTGCGAATGCCAAAATACAAAGCAGCTTGGCTTCTACCGCCACTTCGTCCGACCGATGCGATTGTGTCACCGGCCTTAACATGTGCGCCAACACTTTTACTGATGTTCTGATTGAAGGCGTATAAACTCAAATAGCCTTTGCCATGATCGACAATCACCATCAACCCATAACCACGAAACCAATCGGCGTAAACCACTCTACCTGAGGCTACTGCGTGGACATCGGCGCCTTCACGACCATTGATAACAACACCATCCCAAGTGACTTCAAATCGTTTACTGCCAAAGCGTTCGGCTATTGCCCCTTGAACCGGCCAAGGTAATTGCCCCTTTAACGATTCAAAGGGTTGATTTGAGATAGTTTCATTAACAATGGGTTCCGGTTTTTTTAGCGTATCGTCCGTATTAACCGCCGAATGTTGAGTGGGCCGCACCGATTCAACACTTTGTGGCGCTGGATGAAAACCATTATCATCAGTTTTTGGTAATGAAGCCAGCAAGGATTCTAGTTTTTTCTCATCATGAACTAAACGTTGTAACTGTTCGGTTTTAGAAGCGACATTGCTATTAATCTGCGCCAATAAATTTTCACGTTGATTTTTAAGTGTTTGCAAAGCATCGGTTTCTTGCTGTTTTTTATCTAACGATATTTGCAATAGTTGCGCTTCAGTATCTTTTTGGGATTCTAATTGCCGCAAAGTTTGAAAATCTTCCTGTATCGTCTGCAACTTTTGTAAGCGCGCTTTGCCTATGTAATCGTAATAAACCGACATTCGACTCGATAAAGTTGGATCGCTGGGATTTAAGACAATTTTTAAATTATCTTTATCCCCCATTGCCGCGACCGCTTTTATCAAACCTTCTAAACCACGTTGATGAGTGCGAATATCTTTTTGGGTTGCCGCAACTTTATTGCGCACCTCTTGCAAAACCCGTTCTTGATGAGCAATTTGCGATTTAATCGTATTAACCGCGTTGATTAACTCACCAAAATGTTTTTCCAGCCTTCTTAATTGATCTATTTGCTCGCTTTTTTCTGCCGCTAATACTCGGACATCGGCACCAACTTGTTGAATTTTTGATTGAACTTCGCGTAATTCACGATTTTTGGCAGCATCAGTCGCGGCATAAAGCGCCGGACTGATGCCGAGAGCGGTTAGCAAAAAACAAACGCGAGGCTTCATTGATTAGCCAAGCAATGAGCGACCAGTCATTTCCACCGGTTGTGGAATATTCATAATAGCTAACATGGTGGGTGCTAAATCAGCCAAGTTACCGCCATCCAATAATGGCTTGCTACCACCCACATGAACTAAAGGCACCAAGTTTGTTGTATGAGCGGTATGGGCTTGTCCGGTTTCAACATCAGTCATTTGTTCAATGTTACCGTGATCAGCGGTAATCAAAATTTGTCCACCGACTTGATTACTGGCCGCTACAACTTGAGCCAAGCTGTGATCAATGGTTTCCACGGCCTTAATCGCCGCTTCTAAATTACCAGTATGCCCCACCATGTCGCAGTTAGCGTAGTTACAGATAATCAAATCGTATTGGCCACCCGTAATAGCACCTACTAAATGTTCAGTGACTTCGGCAGCACTCATTTCTGGCTGCATATCGTAGGTTTTGACTTTCGGTGATGGCACCAAAATTCTGTCTTCACCGGCAAATGGCTCATCACGACCGCCATTCAAGAAGAAAGTAACGTGCGCGTATTTTTCGGTTTCCGCTAAACGCAATTGCTTCATACCCAAATTAGCTACGACTTCACCGATGCTGTTTTTAACATCAATCGATGGGTAAGCAATTGGGTAATCAAAGGCTTGGTTGTATTCAGTTAACGTGGCGTAATATCCTTGGTGTGGCTCACAGCCACGTTCAAATTTATCAAACTCTTTACAGGTTAAGGCGATTGAAATTTCTCTAGCGCGATCAGCACGGAAGTTCATGAAAACCACAGAATCGTCTTTATCCAAAACAATTGCCTGACCGTTTTCATCCAAAATTGCAGTTGGCACCACAAATTCGTCAGTTTCATCACGTTGATAAGATTCCGCCAACGCTTGGCGAGCTGAGGTGCTGCTGTATTGGGCTTCGCCTTTGGCAATCAAATCGTAAGCTCGTTGAACACGATCCCAACGATTGTCTCTATCCATCGCATAGAAACGACCACTAACCGTCGCAATTCGACCAACACCCAGTTTTTTAAAGGTGTCTTCAGCTAATTGCAATGAACTGTCTGCGCTTTTAGGTGGTACATCGCGACCATCCAAAAAAGCGTGAAGATAGATTTTTTTCAAGCCGCGTTTTGCGGCTAATTCAATCATACCCATGATTTGGGTTTCATGACTATGCACACCACCAGCTGATAACAAGCCCATAATATGCAGAGCTTTATCTTTTCTAATCGCCTCGTCAACGGCTTTGCACAAGACTGGATTTTGGAAAAATGAACCTTCTTCAATTTCATAGCTGACACGAGACAATTCCTGACGCAATAAACGACCACTACCAATATGCAAGTGGCCTACTTCGGAATTGCCCATTTGATCACCCGGCAAACCGACCACATCACCCGAACAATCTAAAGCGGTCATTGGATAATCTTGTTGCAAACTGTCCCAGCAAGGGGTGTTTGCCAACGCTATAGCATTATTTTCCCGCTCTTTTCTGATGCCAAAGCCATCAAGAATAAGTAGCAACAAAGGTTTTGGTCGATTGGCCATGTATAAACTCCAAAATTGGTTTTACCGAGATTGATCAAAAAGTCAGGCTATCAAAACAACCGATAGTTATCGTTAATGTATCCTGCGTGAAAAATTGAGGTATTGAACAATAAAGCCCACTCTGTTAGATTTGCGGACCGTTTTGCAATAGTATTTTTGCATTATAACAGTACGAGCCTGCGTCGCAGCCTGAAAAATAACACAGCCCTGCCAATCTAAAAACCGTTTTATGGACGCCAAAGAAACCATTCCTTATGACGATTCTGACGTCAATCGTGCTGCACGCTGCCTTAAAGCCATGTCACATCCTTTGCGATTGAAAATCTTGTGTGTACTCGGCACTCAAGCGATCAGCGTTCAAGACATTGTTGAGCAAGTCGGCAC
>JBJSYX010000093.1:0-12044 GCA_046090005.1 Methylomonas sp.
GTGCCGTCAAAAAATCACGCGGTAATCGCAAAGAAATCGTCGATACCATCCAAAGCACTATCCAAAACCGTGTCATCGAAATGGGGATGGACTGCACTTTGGCTGGAAGAGAAAAGAACGTCGCCAGTATCTATCACAAAATGGTGACCAAAAAAATCTCCTTTAGTGATGTGTTTGATGTCTATGCCTTTCGTATTTATTGCCACAATGTCGATGACTGCTACCGCGCTTTAGGTTGCGTACATAATTTATTCAAACCGATTCCTGGTCGTTTCAAAGATTACATTGCCTTACCTAAGGCCAACGGCTATCAATCCTTGCATACGATTTTGATTGGCCCTTATGGCGTACCCATCGAAATCCAAATCCGCACCCACGAAATGCACCGAATGTCTGAATCGGGAATTGCCGCGCATTGGCTGTATAAATCCGATAAAGATAAAAGTGAAACCATCCAAGCCCGTGCAAATGAATGGCTACGCGACTTACTGGAAATCCAAAAATCCGCTGGCGACTCGCTGGAGTTTATCGACAACCTTAAAGTCGATCTTTTCCCACAAGAAGTGTTTGTCTTTACCCCTAAAGGCAAAATCATCAAACTGCCGCGCGGCGCCACTATCGTTGACTTTGCTTACATGGTACATACCGATGTCGGTAACGCTTGTATCTCGGCACGAATTGACAAAAAGCTGGTGCCACTGCAAACCAAGCTTGAAAATGGCATGACCATTGAAGTGATTACCGCCGCTTGGGCCAGACCCAATCCGCTATGGCTCAACTACATCACCACCGCCAAAGCCCGCAGCTGTATTCGCGCTTATCTGAAAAACTTCAAGCAACAAGAAGCGATCACTCTTGGCCGCCGCTTGCTAGAAAAAGAACTGCAAAGCATCAACATTCAACTCGATCAAGTCGATAACCAACGCATGTTGCAAGTGCTACAAGTGTTGAAAAAGCCATCGATTAACGAATTGCTAGAAGACATAGGCCTCGGCAACAAAATGCCGTTCTTAGTCGCCAAACACATTGCCCAAACTGATGCCAACGCAGGCGTCAAACTCGATGACCATACGCCAAAAGCCAATACACCATTGGTAATCAAAGGCACCGAAGGCATCGTGGTTAGCTTGGCTAAATGCTGCCGCCCAATTCCTGGCGACCCAATTATCGGCTTCTTCAATCCCGGCAAAGGCATCGTGGTTCATCACCACGAATGCCGCAATAGCAGCGAAGTTCGCAAAAAACAAACCAGCTGGCTGGATGTCGAATGGTGTTCCGAAGTGATTGGTGAATTCTCCTCAGAAATTCGCATTGAGCTACTTAATCAACGCGGTTCATTAGCCACTATCGCCTCGACCATTTCCAGCATGGATTCCAATATCGAAAACATTACCGTCGTCAGCCAAGACGACCGGGTTTCGGTGGATTTACTCACATTAGCGGTTCGTGACCGAGTTCACTTAGCCAACATTATTCGTAAACTGAAAAAACTTTCGATTGTTTTAAAAATTACTCGTTTAAAGGCATAACATGAGCAAACAAATTATCTCTACCCCACTCGCTCCAGCAGCAATTGGCACTTATTCACAAGCGGTTAAAGTTGATAACACTGTCTATTTATCTGGCCAAATCGCCCTTGACCCAGACACCATGCAAGTGGTCGAAGGCGACATCAGCGTGCAAATCCGTCGGGTATTTGACAATTTAAAAGCCGTTGCCGAAGCTGCGGGCGGTGATTTTTCTGACATCGTTAAGCTCAATGTGTTTTTAACTGACTTAGGCAACTTCCCTATCGTCAACGAAATCATGGCCGAATACTTCCAACAACCTTATCCAGCCCGTGCTGCGGTTGGCGTTGCTGCGCTGCCTCGTGCGGTGGGTGTCGAAATGGACGCTGTGATGATTTTGACAAAATAAACCGCTAAACCATGAGCGTTAGCGAACCGCTGCAATTACCGGTTACCCATCTGTCAGGCATCGGTTCGCAATCCGCCAGCCGCCTAGAAAAACTAGGCATTCACACCCTGCAAGATTTACTGTTCCACCTCCCCCTCCGCTACCAAGATCGCAGTCGCATCACCCCAATTAGCCAATTAGTGGTTGGCAGCTCGGCCTTAGTCTGTGGCAAAGTGGAATTTATCGACAGTATCCAACGCGGTCGCGCCAGCGTGATTTGCCGGGTTGCTGATGACAGCGGCAGTTTATCGCTACGTTTTTTCCATTTTTCCGTGCAACAAGCGCACAGCTTAAAACCAGGCACCTTAATCGGTTGTTATGGCGAAATTCGCTATGGGTATGCCGGATTGGAAATGGCCCATCCCGACTACAAACTGATCCAATCCGCCGAACAACTCACCGAAGCGACCCTCACCCCGATTTACCCCTTAACCGAAGGCCTACCACAAGCCACTTTACGCAAAGCCATCAAGCAAGCCTTAAGCTTGTGTTTAGATAAAACCAAAGTTACCGACTGGTTACCGGTCAGCTTGTTACAAAAACATCGCTACCCCTCGCTAAACGAAGCCCTCAGCACCTTGCACAATCCACCCGCGCATTTATCCGCTGACAACTTCAGCTCTGGCAATTTACCCGCCTTAAAACGCTTAGCCTTTGAAGAATTACTCGCCCATCATTTAGCTTTATTACAAGGCAAACGGCATTACAAAGTCTGGCAAGCGCCAGCGTTTAAGCTAAACCCAGCCATCAAACAACAATTTATCGAAAACCTACCGTTTCAACTCACCAACGCCCAACAGCGGGTACTTAACGAAATCGAAGCCGACTGCGCCCAAGCCCAGCCGATGTTGCGGCTAGTGCAAGGCGATGTCGGCTCAGGTAAAACCATAGTCGCGGCGATTACCGCCTTAACCGCCATCGACAACGGCTTTCAAGTTGCGATCATGGCACCGACCGAATTATTAGCCGAACAACATTTCCGCAATTTCAGTAGCTGGTTTGCCGACAGCACCATCAAAGTTGCCTTTCTCAGCGGTCAAATCAAAGGCAAAACTCGCCAAGCAACCTTAGAAAACTTAGCTGATGGCAACGTTGGCATCGTGATTGGCACCCACGCTCTATTTCAAGACAGCGTGCAATTTGCAAATCTCGGTTTAATTATCATTGATGAACAACATCGCTTCGGCGTTCACCAGCGCCAAGCCCTGCGCGAAAAAGGCCAACTCAACGGCTTACGACCGCATCAATTAATCATGACTGCCACGCCAATTCCCCGCACCTTGGCGATGTTAAATTACTCGGATTTAGATATTTCGATTATTGACGAACTGCCACCCGGCCGCAAAGCCGTCGTCACCAGCGTCATCAGCAGCGAACGTCGCCCAGAAGTGATCGCCAAACTAGCAAACTGGGCCGCCGAAGGCAAACAAGCCTACTGGGTCTGCACTCTGATTGAAGAATCTGAAGTTTTACAATGCGAAGCCGCCGAGAAAACTGCCGCGTTTTTAGCCGAAGCCTTACCTAGTGTCAAAATTGGCTTAGTGCATGGCCGGATGAAAGCCAGTGAAAAAGACGCAGTGATGCAAGCCTTTAAAAATCAACAAGCCGATTTGCTCGTCGCCACCACGGTGATTGAAGTGGGCGTTGATGTCCCCAATGCCAATTTAATGGTGATCGAAAACCCCGAACGCCTAGGGCTATCGCAATTGCATCAATTACGCGGTCGAGTCGGACGCGGCAGCCAAGACAGTTACTGCCTACTGCTGTACCAAACCCCACTGTCACTATTTGGCAAACAACGACTGACGATTTTAAAAGAAAGCAACGATGGCTTTGTGATTGCCGAAAAAGACCTCGAATTACGCGGCCCTGGCGAAGTCATGGGCACTCGTCAAACCGGTCAACTGCAATTCAAAATCGCCGACCTTGAACGCGATACCGACCTACTAGATTTAATCCCAGACGCCGCCCAACAGCTTTATCAACAGCATCCTGAAAATATCAAACCATTAATTGAGCGCTGGATAGGCAATACCAAACATAGCTACCAAGAAATTGCTTAAGTGATTCTTTGTGTTATTACTAAGCCTACTGCTACCATAACCCTAACCCGCTAAATTTGGATATTCGCATGAGCGACTTGTTGACTGTATTTAAAGAAACCTCGGCTTTGTATGGCGGCAATGCCAGCTATGTTGAATCTCTCTATGAACAATATCTTAGCGACCCCCAGTCAGTAGAAGCGAGCTGGAAACAACGTTTTGATGTCATCCACTCAGGCTCTACCCAAGACACCCCTCACAGCGTCATTGTTGACCATTTTGAAAAACTGGCAATCAACGAACCGGGACGTTTGGCGCGGATGCAGGGGTTTACCGAACAAAGCGTTAAAAAACAATCAGCGGTTGCAGGCTTAATTAATCAATACCGTGTCAAAGGCCATCACATTGCCCGTAATAATCCGCTCGGTAAGCCAATCACTATCCCCGCTGATTTGGAGCCGAGTTATTACGGTTTAACCGAAGCCGATATGAATACCCTGTTCGATACCGGCGGTTTGTGTGGCGTCGATCGTTTGCCTTTGCATCAAATTATCGACACCTTAAACGCGATTTACTGCGGCAGCATCGGCAGTGAATACATGCACATCATCGATAGCGAAGCTAAATCTTGGATTAAAGATAAGTTAGAAGGCGCGAAACCCAATTTTGCCAGCCATAGCGATAAACGAGTTTGGCTATTAAAACAACTCACAGCGGCTGAGGGTTTTGAACGCTTTTTACATCGCAAATATGTCGGACAAAAACGCTTTTCCCTAGAAGGCAGTGAATCTCTGATTGTGATTCTCGATGAAATCATCCAACGCGCTGGTGAGAGTAAAGTCAAAGAAATGGTGCTAGGCATGGCGCATCGCGGGCGCTTGAATGTATTAGTCAACATCATGGGTAAAAGCCCGGCGGCCTTATTTGGCGAATTTGAAGGTACCCATACATCAACCCCCGGCGCGATTACTGGCGATGTTAAATATCACATGGGATTTTCATCCAACATTGCCACACCCGGCGGTGCGATTCACTTAACCTTGGCATTTAATCCTTCACACTTGGAAATCATTAACCCTGTGGTGGAAGGCTCGGTTAAAGCCCGCCAAGATCGTCTAGGTCAATCGGGAATCGCAGAAATTTTGCCGGTTTTGATTCACGGTGATGCCGCCTTTGCTGGTCAAGGCATCGTGATGGAAACCTTGAATATGTCAGAAACTCGCGCCTTTAATACCGGTGGCACAGTACATATTGTGATTAATAATCAAATTGGCTTTACTACCAGCAATCCATTTGACGCCCGTTCCACCTTATATTGCACGGATGTCGCCAAAATGATTCAAGCGCCGGTGTTTCATGTTAATGGCGATGATCCAGAAGCGGTGGTATTTGTTAGTCAATTGGCGATGGACTATCGCATGAAGTTCAACAAAGACGTGGTGATTGATTTAATTTGCTATCGTCGTCATGGTCATAATGAGGCCGATGAACCCGCAGCAACCCAGCCGATGATGTATCAATCAATTGCTAAATTGCCAACCACACGCCAACTCTATGCCCAACAATTGCTCAATGAAGGTGTGTTAAGCCCAAGCGCTATTGAAGCCATGGAGCAAGCTTATTTAGAGCTGCTCAAACAAGGCCAACGGGTTTCCAGACCGATGATTGAAAACCATCAGTATTCTTACTCAACCCGTTGGGCACCGTTTTTAAACAAACCTTGGGATGCGCCTTGCCACACCGCAGTTAGCTTGGAAAGTTTGCAATTGTGCAACCAACGTCTGCAAATTTTCCCCGAAGGTTTCGTTTTGCATCCGCGTGTTGCCAAGGTCATGGAAGATCGTCAGAAAATGACCGATGGCGAATTAGCGCTGGATTGGGGCTACGGCGAAAATATGGCTTATGCGACCTTATTATTAGAAGGTTACAACCTGCGAATGAGTGGTCAGGATGTTGGACGTGGCACTTTTTCCCATCGTCACGCTATCTTACAAGGTCAGAGCAACGGCCAATGTTATCTGCCCTTGAAATACCTCAGCCCCAACCAAGGCAAACCACAAATTTTCAATTCACTATTATCTGAAGCAGGGGTTTTAGGCTTTGAATACGGCTACAGCGCTACTGAGCCGAATACCTTAGTGATTTGGGAAGCGCAATTTGGTGACTTCGCCAACGGTGCGCAAGTGGTGATTGATCAATTCATTAGCTCAGGCGAAACTAAATGGGGCAAACTCAGTGGTTTGGTGATGTTCCTGCCGCACGGTTTTGAAGGTCAAGGCCCAGAACATTCATCGGCACGCTTGGAGCGTTATCTGCAACTGTGTGCCGACCAAAACATTCAGGTCTGCGTCCCTACCACGCCCGCGCAAATTTTCCATTTACTGCGCCGACAATTGTTGCGCCAGTACCGTAAGCCATTGATTGTCATGACACCGAAAAGCTTATTACGGCATAAATTGGCAGTTTCTAGCTTACATGATTTAACCGCTGGTGAATTTTTACCGGTGATTGGCGAAGTAGACCCGATTCAGCCAGAGCAAGTTAGCCGCTTGGTGTTATGTAGCGGTAAGGTTTATTACGATTTACTGGAAACTCGCCGCCAAGACGATTTAAAACACATCGCGATTATTCGGGTTGAACAGCTTTATCCATTCCCTGTGGCACATTTCAAACGGGAAATTGGCCAATACCCGAATCTACAAGCCATCGTTTGGTGTCAAGAAGAACCAAAAAATCAAGGCGCTTGGTATCAAAGCCGCCACCATTTTGTTGATAACATTGATAACGGTATCAGCTTAAGCTATGCCGGTCGTGTTGCCTCGGCGGCACCAGCGCCGGGCAATTACAAAACCCATCAAAACGAACAACGCGCTGTAGTTCACAGTGCTCTTTACGGCAACAGCTAAGGAAATTTCATGAGTTTAGATATTCTGGTTCCCGTTCTCCCCGAATCGGTCAGCGATGCCACATTAGTGGTTTGGCATAAAAAAACTGGCGACTGGGTTGAGGAAGGCGAAAACCTGGCTGATCTTGAAACCGATAAAGTGATTTTAGAGGTTCCTGCCCCACAATCAGGTGTCTTGGAAAGCATCCAGATTCAAGGTGGTGAAGTGGTGGTCAGCGGTCAAATCTTGGCGCAATTAAAGACTGAAGCGCCCCAAACGGCTAAAACTATCATTCAAGATGAGCCTCCCTTAAGCCCATCGGTGAGACGCTTGGTTGCAGAAACCGAAGTTGATCCTAATGCGATTAGCGGCTCTGGCAAGCATGGCCGGATATTAAAATCGGATGTTGAAAACTACTTAAATCAGCAGCAACCACAAACACAAACAGCAGTCCCAAGCAACAGCGGTGTTAGCTTACGCCCCGAACAACGCGTACCAATGACCCGGCTTCGCGCCAAGGTTGCGGAACGTTTGTTACAAGCCCAACAAAATGCGGCGATGCTGACCACTTTTAACGAAGTCAATTTAAAAGCCGTGATTGATTTGCGCAATCAATACAAACAGCGTTTTGAAGACAAACATGCCATCAAACTGGGCTTTATGTCGTTTTTTGTTAAAGCCTCAATTGAAGCTTTAAAGCGCTTTCCGGCAATTAACGCCTCCATCGACGGCAACGACATTATTTATCACGGCTATTATGACATCGGCATTGCTGTCACTACCCAGCGCGGTTTAATCGTGCCGATTTTACGCGATGCCGATCAGCTCGATTTCGCTGGCATCGAAAAAGGCATTCAAGATTTTGGCAACAAAGCCCGTAATGGTTCAATCAGCACCGAAGATTTAAGCGGCGGTACCTTTACGATTACCAATGGTGGCATCTTTGGTTCGATGCTATCGACACCGATTCTTAATCCACCGCAATGTGCGATTCTAGGCATGCACGCGATTAAAGATCGACCCGTGGTGGAAAATGGTGAGATTGTGATTCGACCGATTATGTATTTGGCTTTATCTTATGATCACCGTTTAGTCGATGGCAAGGAAGCGGTGCAGTTTCTGGGCGTGATTAAAGAATGTCTGGAAGCGCCAGCGCATTTATTGCTAAATATTTAAGCCATGCCTAACCTTACGCAAATTGGAGTTTGGCTCAAAAATAACTGGTGCCGTTTGAATGGCGATCAGGCTTATCAGCGTTATCTGCTTCATTGGCAACAACATCATGCCGAATCAGAAACACAGCCTTTAAGTCGAAAAGCGTTTTTTGCAGCCGAAACCCAACGTAAATGGAACGGCGTTAAGCGCTGTTGTTAGTCAAAGTCAGCCTAATTACTATACACTGCCTTCATCTTATTAAATTCCGCGCCCACCCTATCGTCATCTTATCGCCATGAGAAAAACAGACTTTTCCAACCTTGCCTTTGTTCGTGATTTTTTTCAGCGATTTTTGCCCAACTCCCAAGTTGTCGCGCTGGCAATTATTTTATTAGTGGGCTCATTTTTAATTTATAGCTTGGCTAGTTTATTAATGCCAGTATTTGCTTCGGTGGTTTTAGCTTATTTATTAGAAGGTTTAGTTACTCGCGCAGAAAACCGCAATCTGCCGAGATTGGTCGGGGTTTATCTGGTTTTCTCTGCATTTTTAACTGCTTTAGGATTCGTATTATTTGTATTATTACCAATGGTTTCTGAGCAAACCGTTCAATTGGTACAGCGCATCCCAGAAATCGTCGCCAGCGCACAAATTGAAATCATGCGCTTACCGGAAAAACACCCAGAATTAATTAGTGACACCCAAATTAAAGAGATTTTATTCTCAATTCAACAAGACTTAATCCGCTACGGCCAGAATATTATTTCTGGCTCAGCAAAATCATTTGCGGGTCTAGTCGCTGCGATTATTTATTTATTCTTGGTGCCGATGATGGTGTTTTTCTTCTTAAAAGATAAAACCACTTTATTAAACTGGTTCGAGCAATTCTTACCAACAGATCGCAATTTAATCTTAAGCGTCTGGCAAGAAGTTGATGCCCAAATTGCCAATTATATTCGCGGCAAATTTATGGAAGTATTTATTTTATGGGCAGCCAGTTATTTAACCTTTTCATTGCTTGACTTGAATTATGCCATGTTACTGGCAGTATTAATGGGCTTATCGGTGATGATTCCTTACGTCGGTGCAACCTTAGTCACCTTTCCAGTTCTGGGTGTAGCTTATGTGCAATGGGGTGGTGGTCAGGGCGATGAGTTTATGTATGTAATCATTGCTTATTCATTAATCCAAGCCATTGATGGGGTAATGTTAGTACCATTATTATTTTCGGAAGCAGTTAATTTGCACCCAATAGCAATTATTGTCGCTATTTTATTCTTTGGTGGAGTTTGGGGATTTTGGGGGGTGTTTTTCGCAATTCCGTTGGCGACTTTAGTTAAAGCGGTTTTGACGGCTTGGCCAAGACTGGATAGCGTAGCAGCCAACTAAATCTTTACGGTGCATTGTTCGATCAAATATACAGTCAATTTGGATTATCTTAATCTAATACCAAACCCGCCGCTGTCTTTTTTTAATCTTTTCCTTAAACTCAGCCGAGCTAATTTGTACATTATCGACTTTCTGAGATAAATAACTATCTAACTCCGCATCATCTTTTAACATTATTTTAATCGGTTGATTAATTATAGTTTTAACTAGCGGTTGCTTTTGTTTGTTTTTCATTGGTTTTTCCTGAAATTTCATCACTTTTAGCAAACAATTTTTCATTGTTAGACAAAAGACTAGCGACGAAAACAATCAGAATCGGTGCGATACAACACATAACTAAACACCTTCAACTGTTTTAAAAACGGCGAAACAATTGGTATGCACTGGGTACCGATAAAAGCATCCTTATAACTAAGCGTTTATAAATTATCCGAAGCAAAATCCGCTAACCGTGAGCGCTCACCTCGCTTCAAAGTAATATGGGCACTGTTTTCCCAGCTTTTAAATCGATCAACCACATAAGTTAATCCCGAACTAGTAGCAGTTAGATAAGGGGTATCAATTTGAGCCAAATTACCGATACAAATGATTTTAGTGCCTGGCCCAGCGCGGGTAATTAGGGTTTTTAGTTGTTTTGGGGTTAGGTTTTGCGCTTCGTCGATAATCAAATAACGATTTAAAAAGGTACGACCACGCATAAAATTTAGCGAGCGAATTTTGACTCGGCTCATCATCAAATTATGTGAAGCGACCTGCTCCCAGTCGCTATTACCCGAACGTCCACCCAACACTTCCAAATTATCCATCAAAGCCCCCATCCAAGGTGCCATTTTTTCTTCTTCACTACCGGGTAAAAAACCAATATCTTCACCAACCGGCATGGTTTCACGAGTCATAATAATTTCTTGATACTGCTTAGCTTCCATAGTCTGAGTTAATCCAGCAGCTAAAGCTAATAAAGTTTTACCGGTACCTGCCGAGCCTAATAAGGTGACAAAATCGATATTAGGATTAAGCAAGATATTTAAGGCAAAATTTTGTTCACGATTTTTAGCACAGACACCCCAGACGTTATGCGACTTTTCGCTAAAGTCCCTTAATAATTGTAAAACTGCGGTGTCACCTTCTCGCGATTTAACCAAGGCTTGAAAGCCGGTTTCGTCGTCGATATAAACAAATTGATTAGGAAACCAGTCGTTAACAATCGGGCTGTGAATCCGGTAATAGGTGTTAGCATTTTCCTGCCATGAATCCATATTACTGCCGTGTTGCTGCCAAAAATCGGCCTCTAGCGCCATAGAACCACTGTATAACAAATCAATATCATCAATGGTTTGATCGTTTTGATAATCTTCAGCGTTGATTTGCAAGGCCGCCGCTTTAATACGCATATTGATGTCTTTCGACACCAGAATAACCTCAATATCAGGGTATTGTTTAGACAGCGCCAGCACGATACTGAGAATCGAGTTATCGGCAATTTGCCCTGGCAAATCAGCGGGTAATAAATGCGAGAGTTGATGGGTCTGAAAAAATAAGCGGCCATGTTGTGATTCGCCACTCAGATTATTGCCGATTTTAGACAGCGGTAAACCATCGTTGATGGTTTTTTGGTCAACATCACGAATTAATTCGTCTAAAAAACGACTGACTTGACGGACATTGCGGGAAACATCAGACAAGCCTTTTTTGGCGTGATCCAATTCTTCTAACACCACCATCGGAATAAAGAGATTGTGCTCTTGAAACCGAAAGATTGATGCGGGATCGTGCATCAAAACATTGGTGTCTAAGACAAACAGTTTTTTGCCAACCAATTGAATATTCATCGAACTCATCCTTAACAGTTAAACTGCAAAACCAATCACGATGAGTGTAACAGCTGCAATAAGAGATTTACATGACAGCAGCAGCTTGTAAGTCGGCGTGATAAGAGGAACGGACTAATGGCGCACTGGCAACTTGTTGAAATCCAAGTTGTTTGGCGATTTCGGCGTAGCGTTTGAATTGGTCAGGATGAACGTATTCTTTGACCGCCAAGTGTTCCTTGCTAGGTTGCAGATATTGACCGAGAGTTAACATGCTACAACCGTGATCTAATAAATCCTGCATCACCTGCACCACTTCCGACTCGGTTTCACCAATTCCCAGCATTAAACCGGATTTGGTCGGCACCGCTGGTAAACGTTGTTTGTGCTGTTGTAACAGTTTTAAAGAGGTGTGGTAATCGGCACCAGGACGAGCTTCTAGGTAAAGCCTTGGGACGGTCTCCAGATTGTGATTGAACACATCACAAGGTTGCTTTTCTAAAATAGCCAGTGCAACCTCCATGCGACCACGAAAATCGGGTACTAAAACTTCAACCGTGGTATTCGGGGTTTGCTGACGAATTTTTTCAATACAAGCAGCAAAGTGCCCTGCACCACCATCTCTTAAATCATCGCGATTTACCGAAGTAATCACCACATATTTCAACGCCATTGCCGCAATAGTGTTAGCAAGGTTTTCTGGTTCTTGCGGGTCGAGCGCTTGCGGTTTGCCGTGAGCGACATCACAGAACGGGCAGCGACGGGTACACATATCACCCATGATCATAAAAGTCGCAGTGCCATGATTAAA
>JBJSYX010000094.1:0-3541 GCA_046090005.1 Methylomonas sp.
TGGCAGCGTAGTCACTTTAAACGGTGAGTACAAAAACTACGGCATTTCTAATGGCTATAGCCAAGCAACGCGTGATTCGGAAGTCCTTTCTGGGCAACCTGCACAATTCTCAATGTTCGACGGTAACGCCTATGACGTTAGCGGTATGTACCTGTTCCCACAAAAAATCTGGATAGGCCAAGCTCAACCGTTCTTACGTTATGTCAATGTATCGCCAACCGGCAGTACCAATCGTGAAGTCTACGAGGCGGGTTTGAACTACATCATCGACGGTCACAATGCCAAGGTGTCTTTAACCTACCAATACGGCGATTTACTGACCAAAGGCTTGAATTACAGAACCGATGCTTCAGGCGACCGTTCAAGTCAAATGATGCTTGGCTTCCAATGGCAAATCTAACCACTAATCTCAAAGGACTATGACTATGAAATTCTCTAATCCGTTACGCAAATTGGCGCTAACCACTGCTTTGTCATCGTTGTTATTGACCGGCAGCGCATTCGCCGAAGATACGATTAAAGTCGGTGTATTGCATTCGCTATCAGGCACGATGGCAATCAGTGAAACCACTTTAAAAGACACCATGTTGATGCTGATTGATGAGCAAAACAAAAAAGGCGGTTTGTTGGGTAAAAAACTGGAAGCGGTGGTCGTTGACCCAGCTTCAAACTGGCCGCTATTTGCTGAAAAAGCCCGTGAATTGTTGACTAAGGATAAGGTCGCTTCAATTTTCGGTTGCTGGACTTCAGTATCGCGTAAATCGGTTTTACCCGTCATTGAAGAGTTGAACGGCTTGTTGTTCTACCCCGTTCAATACGAAGGTGAAGAATCGTCTAAAAACGTCTTCTACACCGGTGCAGCGCCTAACCAACAAGCGATTCCAGCGGTTGATTATTTGATGAACGATTTAAAAGTACAACGCTGGGTATTGGCAGGTACTGACTACGTTTATCCACGGACTACCAACAAGATTTTGGAAGCCTATCTAAAATCCAAAGGTGTGCCAGCGAAAGACATCATGATCAACTACACCCCATTCGGTCATTCTGATTGGCAAAGCATTGTTTCTGACATCAAAAAATTTGGTTCAGCGGGCAAGAAAACCGCAGTGGTTTCAACCATCAACGGCGACGCCAACATCCCTTTCTATAAAGAACTGGGTAACCAAGGTGTTTCTGCTGAGCAAATCCCTGTCATCGCTTTCTCAGTGGGTGAAGAAGAATTGTCGGGTATGGATACCAAACCGTTAGTTGGCCATTTGGCAGCATGGAACTACTTCATGAGCGTTGATAGCACCAAAAACGCAGCCTTTATCAACCAATGGAAAGACTATATCAAAAACCCAAAACGCGTTACTAACGACCCAATGGAAGCGCATTACATCGGCTTCAATATGTGGGTGAAAGCGGTTGAAAAAGCTGGCACTACCGATCCTGACGCCGTACAAAAAGCCATCATCGGCGTTGAATACCCTAACTTGACTGGCGGCACTTCAAAAATGTTGCCTAACCATCACATCAGCAAACCGGTGTTAATTGGCGAAATTCAAGGCGACGGTCAATTTGTCACCGTATGGCAAACCAATAAATTGGTTGATGGCGATGCTTGGTCTGATTTCTTACCAGAAAGCAAACCGATTATTGCCGATTGGACCGCCCCCATCAGTTGCGGCAACTTCAATACCAAAACCAAAAAGTGTTCAGGACAGAACTACAAATAACACTGGATGTTCGGATAGCTTTGGCATGGATGCCAAAGCTATCCCCCTCTTCGAGGAATCGTCATGCCTAGCTTAATTTTTAGAACCCATTTAAAAACATCGCCAACACACTTTAAATCAACACCGTTTCGCCCTGCTAATGCCGGTGTTTTTAAACGGCTTCCAAGATTTATTTTTACGCTGATGTTAGCTATCAGCCTACCCTGTTTAGCACAAAGCCCAACCGATTTTAATCAAGCCTTAGACTTGTTGAGACAAGGCAGTATGCAAGATCGCGAAGTGGCGATTGAACAACTGGCTATCGAACCGCAAAGCCTCAATCTGTTACAAGCTCTGCAAGACGGCAAATTATTTGAGTTAAAAGCCGAAGCCAAACTGGTGATTGCGCAAGAATCTAACGCTGGCTATCAACTTAGCGACCCACTCAGCAGTGCCGCTTTGGGTGAAGTCGATCGCGGCGCGGTCAGCAAAATCAATCTCAACAACAAACTGCGTGGCAACTTACGCAAATTGATTGGTCAATTGCAGCTTAACGCCAACGATGCGGATATACGCTTAACCGCCGTTAAAGCCATCAGTAAAGAAGCGGATAACAAAGTATTGGCCTTATTACGCCAACGCTTAAGCATCGAAACAGCCCCTGCCGTTAAACAGGCGATTGAACAAATCTTGTTATTGCAAGACATGGACAGCGCCGACAAAGCGGTGCGAATTGATGCAATTACCCAACTCAAAGAACACGATAGCCAAGATGTGGTTAATCGTTTGCAAGCGATGACCGAACAAAACAGCGATGGCGAATTTCAAGAGGCTGATAGCGATATTCGTAACTTAGCCGCCGCTGCTTTGAGTAATATTCAAGCCAGAATCCAAGCCTATGCCGCGATTGAAACGGTGTTTTTCGGCTTAAGTCTGGGCGCGGTTTTAGTGTTATCAGCGATTGGGTTGGCGATTACTTTTGGGGTAATGGGCATTATCAATATGGCGCATGGCGAGTTAATGATGCTCGGCGCTTATAGCACTTATGTGATGCAACAATTGCTGCCTAATCAGTTGGGTTTGGCGTTGATTATCTCGATTCCGGTGGCGTTTTTAGTCTCGGCTTTGGTCGGTGTTGCGATTGAACGTGGGATTATTCGCTTCTTGTACGGTCGTCCTTTAGAAACCTTATTGGCCACCTTTGGCGTCAGTCTGTTTTTACAACAAACCGTGCGTTCGATTTTTTCACCACTCAACCGCAGTGTCGCTACACCTAGCTGGTTAAGTGGTTCATGGCAAATTAACGACTTTTTGTCCTTAACCTGGAACCGCTTTTACATTCTGGTGTTTTGTCTGCTGGTGTTTAGCGCTTTGTTGCAAATCTTAAAACGCACCAAACTCGGTTTAGAAGTTCGCGCTGTGGCACAAAACCGTGGCATGGCGAGAGCAATGGGGATTCCGACTGCGAAAGTCGATGCAATGACTTTTGGCTTGGGTTAAGGGATTGCGGGTGTAGCTGGCGTAGCGCTGAGTCAAATTACCAATGTTGGCCCTAATCTCGGTCAAGCCTATATCGTCGATTCCTTCATGGTGGTGGTGTTTGGCGGGGTTGGTAATTTGTTTGGCACCTTGGTGGCTGGCTTTACTTTGGGGATAGCCAATAAATTCTTAGAACCTTATGCCGGTGCAGTATTGGCCAAAATTCTGGTGTTGGTCTTCATCATCTTATTCATTCAAAAACGGCCACGGGGTTTATTCCCACAAAAAGGCCGGGCAGCGGAGGCCTAATCATGATGGCTAATTTAGATAAATCTTACAGCAGCGTTCTGAGCTTATTACTA
>JBJSYX010000095.1:0-2558 GCA_046090005.1 Methylomonas sp.
TCGTTCCAATCCGTCCTGATGAGCCGCTCATTTTAGCGCTTTCTCACATTTCGTCAAGCTTTATTTTTAAATTCAATCTTTTTTATCACTAACATCCTGATTAAAAATCACGTTATTTTTATCATCCTCATGTAATTTAACGACTTCTTCGGGATAAATATGCCAAAAAGATTGATCTATTGCGCCATCGGTATAGCTGTTTTTTCGATCATGAGTGAACGGACACCACCAGTTCTCAACCACCTTCACCATATAAGCATGCCACTCAAACAAACCAACGCTATATGGACAATACCAAGTGCAATTCAAAATCCAATACAGCTTAGACTGAGCCAAACTCAACTTAAATGAGCCATCCATTGTTATCTGACTTTTCAAGTCATACCGATGACTTGCGCGATCAGGCAAAAAATCACCCCATTTTTTAACATTTTCAGCGCCGACCAATTTGAGACTGAAATAAGTTAAATACGCACTCGTGATCACAAACGGCAAAGTCAAAATTGGCAAGTAAATGAATAACAAACCGACAGATCTCGACAAAACTGACATTTTTTTATGATTACAACCGATATTGACTCGACTGGAACAAGACTCACAAGCTTTCATTTTTTCCTCCAACAATTATTTTTGAAACAGATTCAATACAAACCAATTGATAAATACTTAAACATCCTTCACAACAAAAATGCTTCATCCCTTGTTCAAACTGCAAATAAAACCCTGAAAGTTCAATCACTTTGCCACATTGATTACATAAAGCAGGCTGCTTATCCATTCGCCCACCTACTGGCGCCCTGAAATTGAGCAAAAAAATGTTTTTAAATAATCAGTTTCAGGCAATGCTGGGTGAATTGGGTGATCAGGGGCCTGACCACCACTGGCAAACATCACCAGATTTCTATCGATATGCCTTGCAGATGAACGCAATATTTCATGCAAATTATCGCGACTTAGATGATGTGAACATGAAGCCGATACAAGAATTCCATTATTAGACAACACCTGCAAAACTAACTGATTCAGTCTTCGATAAGCCTCATAACCTGCTTTGAAATCTTTTTTTCGCTTAATTAATGCAGGCGGATCCAACACAATCGCATCATAATGCAAGTTTTGTTCACGAGCCTGTTTGAGAAAATCAAATACATCACTACGAACAAAATTGATTTTGTCATTAACACCATTCAAAACAGCACTTTCTGATGCCAAACGCAATGCTGATTCTGAACTATCAACACAAGTCACATCATTTGCACCAGCTAAGGCCGCGGTAATACCCCACCCCCCCGCATAGCTAAACAAATCAAGTACCTTTAAATCTTTTGACCATTGGGCAAACTGACCACGACTAATACGATGATCATAGAACCATCCGGTTTTCTGTCCTTCTGCAACATTAATAATGAACTGAGCACCATTCTCTTCAATTAACAAGCGCTCAGGCAATACCCCATAAGCCACTTCAGGGAGTAAAGATAAATTTTCTACCTGACGCTGACTATTATCGTTTTTCAACAAAACAGCTTCTGGCGCCAATAACTCAACCAGCACTTTAACCAACACATCTTTATGCTGTTCCATGCCCGCAGTGGTAATTTGCACCGATATTACGCCATTAAAACGATCAATCACTAAACCCGGTAAACCATCACTTTCAGCAAACACTAAACGATAAAATGGTTTATCGAATAATCGTTCGCGCAATTGCAATGCTTGAGTTAAACGGTTTCTAAAAAAACTCTCGCCAATTTTAGTATTCGGCTTTCTAGTTAAAATTCGCGCAGAAATCAAGACGTTCGGATTAACATAAGCAACCCCCAAAGGATTGCCACCACTATCTTTCACTAAGCACAAATCACCCGCTGCAAATTGCTCTAAAGGACTACGTTTTGTATCAACTTCGTTACTAAATACCCAAAGATGTCCTTGTCGTAAGCGCTTGTCTTCATTTTTTTTCAAAAACAGTTCGGGATAGCTCATGCGTTTATGTTCCAGATTAATAATATGTTGGCGAATTAAGCCTGATTAACGCCATCAAGACGACACCAGTCTTCTTGTTTTACAGCCTCATCCACGACAAATCCAAGTTGACAATAAGCATCTGCGACCGAATCGGCTTGCTCGTTAAGGATGCCGGACAAAATTAAATTGCCTTGCTTAGCAACTAATTGCGAAATGGTGGGAGATAACTCAACTAATGGTTTTGCCAAAATATTTGCTAACACAACATCAGCTTCAAACGGCGTGAATTGCTCAGGCAAATAATAGCTAATGCGATCTTGAACCTGATTTTTTTCTGCATTGTATTGACTGGCAGTTAAGGCCTGAGGATCAATATCAATGGCATGGGCATGGCGTGCACCCAATAACAACGCAGCGATGGCCAAAATACCTGACCCGCAACCAAAATCAATCACCACTTTATCTTTCAAATCATGTGATGCTAACCACTCTAAACATAAGGCTGTGGTTGGATGGGTTCCAGTTCCAAAAGCCAAACCAGGATCAAGCGTCATACAAACCGTATCGACTTCATATTGCTCTTGCCCAGAAGG
>JBJSYX010000096.1:0-2605 GCA_046090005.1 Methylomonas sp.
TCGTTCCATAGAACTTCTGCAATATCAGCCATCCCCATCGGTGCACCTGGGTGTCCTGAGTTGGCTTTTTGTACGGCGTCCATGCTAAGTGCGCGGATGGCGTTCGCTAGGTCTCTACGCGAAGGCATAGTAATCTCCTTGGGAATTTGAGCTATAAACCAGTTGATACTTATAGTTAACTGGTTAAAAAACTAGAGGTGATAAACAAACAAAAGGACGAGTGGCATAACCACTCGTCCTTTAATTTACTGCTTAGGATTCGGTGTTGCCAAAGCCAGCTTATGCAGCTGCTGCTTCAACCAATTCACGAATTTCACGAGCAGCAGTTGCAGGGCATGCAGCACCGTAGATAGCTGCGCCAACTACGATGATGTTCGCGCCTGCTTCAACAACTTGCTGAACGGTTGATTGTTTAATGCCGCCAGCAACAGAAATTCTAACGTTTAAACCTAAACGAGCTACGTCTTGCAAGTCAGCAAATGGTGTTTGGCCAGCTGCTTGAGCGTCTAAGCCTGTATGAATACCAACGATTTGAGCGCCTAATTTAACAGACTCTCTAGCAACATAAGCTTTATCTTCAACGTTGATTAAGTCGATTTGAACTTCAGCACCATGCTTTTTAGCTGCTTTGATAACGCCACCAATAGTAGCCAAACCAGAGACGCCCAATACAGTTACAATATCCGCACCAGCTGCGTAGAATGCACCCGCTTCATATTCGCCAGCATCCATTGTTTTCAAGTCAACCAACAACAATTTATCTGGGAAACGTTGTCTTAATTCGTTAACTAAATTGATACCGTTGTATTTGATGCAAGGTGTACCAATTTCAAAAATATCTACATAAGGCGCTACTTGATCAGCCAACGCAACTGTTTGGTTGAAGTCTAGTGAATCCAACGCCATTTGTATTAATGGTCTTGCCATGTGATGTGCTCCGATAGTTACAGTTATAGTTATAAGGACCACTCATTAGCGACGTTTTTCGGCCATAACCGAGAGAGCAACATCTTCTGCCAATGAGCAATAAAAAATAAACTGGGGCAACTCTAAATCAGAACAAGGCGCTCTGTCAATCGTAATCCTTAGCTTGTGTGTGCTTTAGCAATCATTAGCGCGGTTTGGAGTTGGTTTTCATTGGCTTTAGCTTTATAGCCAAAGCCGAATTAGTTACAATTTCATGATTCAATTTATCTTAATCGCCATGAACTTTAATGCTTCATTAGCAGAGCAAATCGAACTGTTATTGCCACAAACTCAATGCCGACAGTGTGGCTTCCAAGGTTGTAAACCATACGCAGAAGCAATTAGTCTAGGCAATGCAGATATTAACCAATGCCCACCAGGAGGAGAGCAAGGCATTAAGCAATTAGCTGATTTATTGAACATTCCTGTAAAAGCGCTCAATACAGAATTTGGAATCGACAAGCCCTTTCAAGTTGCCGTAATTGTTGAAGCAGATTGTATTGGCTGTACCCGTTGTCTACCGCCTTGTCCGGTAGATGCTATTATTGGCGCATCTAAACAAATGCATACGGTGGTTGCTCAGCAATGTACAGGCTGTGAGTTATGTCTTGCCCATTGTCCGGTTGATTGCATCGTGATGCAGGAGCCGGATATGCCGAAATTTGATCCTATGCAAGCCAGAAAACAACACCAAGTTAAAAATGAACGTCTTGCTAAATTTGAAACAGAAAAAGTTGAGCGACTTAATCGTCAAAAAATGCTGCTGGCGAAACTCAGGCAAGCCAAGTCCTAGTCTAGCAATGACTTTGTCTTGATTTTCGCTTATACTCCAAGCTTCAAAACGCGCCCGTAGCTCAGCTGGATAGAGCGCAGCCCTCCGGAGGCTGAGGCCAGAGGTTCGAATCCTCTCGGGCGCGCCATTTTGCATTTTTTTTGCTGTGTATAAACGGCAATTTCAAAAACGACTAAAATCTAAGTCGGTTTGTTGTTTGATTCCTCAGAAGTGAGGCGAAACTTAAGCCTTAACTTCACTTTAAATTCCGCCTCTATCGAAGATTGATTGGCTAATGAAGGTTTCTGAATTCGTCTTTAAATGGTCGAATCCGTTAGTTTATACTTGGCAAATTAATATTTTTCTTCATACTTTTCCGATAGTAACTCCCTTAATTCATCGGCAATTTTAGTGCCGCGTAAGGCGCATTGTGATTTGATTGAGCGGTGTAGATAAGAGGGAATATCGATAGTCAAGCGTTTAAATTGGCTGTTATGCGAATTATCTTTTTGATTGATTGTATGAGTTAAGTTGTTTTCTGTTTTGTTGATAGAAAATGGTGAATTGATTGACATGGTAGCCTCTTGCGTTAGTTAGTTTCAGGTTGGTGTTGGGTAAATCAAGTAATCAAAATCACTTGGTTTTTACTCATGGCATTGCCAGTGTTTGAATATCTGGCTATGTGTGTTTGTAACCTTAAACAATAAAAATTTGGCTATCTGTGCGAAATCCAACACAACTTAATTAGCTAAAGAGATCGAAAGGTAAAGTTGTTTGTAATTTGTATTTAAAAACAATGTGTTATCTTTTTTTTGGTGCTTTTTACTTATTTGTATTAAGGCTAAGTTTATACAAACTTTTAATGTA
>JBJSYX010000097.1:0-2604 GCA_046090005.1 Methylomonas sp.
CATAATCGGTCATTAAAACCCCTTGAAAGTTAGGAGCTACACGCTCACAGGAAGTAAACATTGATGCTAACATCAGAACACCGAGGAAAAAGAATAAATTTTTCATTGTGATAATTTAATTAATTGTTTATAAATGTAATAAAGATAACCTCCAATTGTTAGGACTCCGAATAAAATTCCAAGCCAAGCGTCGATGAAATTAAACGTGTAAAAACTTACATATAATAACACCAAGAGTAATACGAATGAGATAATGTACTTTTTCATTGTTGTATGTTTTATTTGATGTTGTAAAGATAAGAATAATTTTTGTATTCACCAAATTTTTTTGATACTTTTTTAGAAAAATTTTGGAGGGTGTAATACCCTCCAAGATTTACATTGCGTACTCTTCAACTTTGTCCCAGATGAACCAACGTTTAGGCCGTCTGTCGCCAGGGTTCTGAAAAGCCCTCATTTCACTTTCGCTGTATGCGTAACCTGCAGCCCCGAAGAAACCATTGTCCACCACACAAACCAAGTTCTTTTGGAACTCTTTTGGTTGTTTGATTTCTTTTGCTCCGTCAGCAATCAAGTTGTCACATTTTGCCCCAAAGCTTGTCCCTATCGGACCTCTTGAGCTGGTATTTACATATTTTCCCATGACTAAAAGTATTAAATTATTTTGTAAAACCAAATGATTCTAAACTAAATAAAATGCCGAACACAATTAAAATGATTCCGTTTGTTTTGTCATACCACAACATTTTAAGACCGAAGGCTAAACATGTTGAACTTGCCAATATACAGAATATCATTAATAGTTCGTAGATTTTTTTCACCAGTCATCCATCATTAAATTGTTAATCGAATTCTTTCTGGAATACTTTTTGAAGTTCTTGTGTGCTCGAGTTCTTGACTTGAACCCTGGGTTGTTTTCCAATTCAGCTTCTCGTGAACCTTTACGATTTGCTTTAATGTAGTCATCCAAGTGACAATCTTTAAGAGATTTGTTCTTTTTCATTGTTCAAAGATAATACTAATTTTTGAAACCGCCAAATATTTTTAGTCCAAATATTTAAATTTATATTTTCCAAATACAATTAACCAAGAAGTCTCACATTGTAGGTGAAATGAACCATCTGGCTTAAGTTCCCTAACATATCCCTCCATCCCAATATAAGGGTTTGGATTATTACTGGGAACATTAATGCAATGAGGCAACCAAGTTATTCGGATTCTCCGACCCTCTTCAGGTATTAGATTTTCATCTTTTTCCATTTTAAAATCTGAAAGAGCCTGAGCAACCATAAAAAATATCCAAAACAATGTCAAATAACCACCCATTAAATCAAAATTCTTATGATTCTCATCAGTTATTAGTAAAAAAACAAAAGATAATGCACTGACGACCATTCCAACTCTCATCAATATTAATATTAATCTATCAATCTTTTTCATAATACGATTCCCTCCAATACGATTAGTTTTGAATATTGTTCCAAGATAGTAGCTTTACGAAATTTGTCATAAGCTTTATCATATTCCTTTTCAGACATATTGCTAAACTCCAGATTGTCTTCAATTTTTTGGAACTCTTTTCTAGCTTTACCTGAATTAGATTTCATTCTTTTAACGTATTCTTTCAACTCATCAACCGAACCCTCTTTTAGAATATCGAATTGAGTTGCAGACATACTAATCCCTTCAAATCCCTCAGCCCCGTGAAATGTACCCGAAGCTTCATTCTGTTTTATTCCAACTAATATTGACATATCGTTTTGTTTTAAATCCTATGTAAAGATAGTTTTATTTTTCGATATAACAAAATTTTTCGTAATATTTTTTCAAAGAATTTTACACGGGGACTTCAGATCCTCCGGAGTTGCCCGGGAAGCTCACAATTTGTTTGGCTTGTAATACTTTCAAAGCTAAACAAATTTGCGACGGGAATTCCAGATGACCCTACATCCAGTCTTCAGAGCATAAAAAAAGGGATCATTTCTGATCCCTCCATTATAAATACCTAAAAACTATATTATGAAAAATTCTTTAGAATGTGTTTGATTACCTCAATAGTCCATCCGTTCCCAATCATCCGATACCTTTGAGTCTTACAAACTCCACTAGTGTAACCTATTGGTAATGTTTGAATCGCTTCAGCTTGTTCAGGAGTCAATGTAAATACATCGTTGTCGATTAAATACAAACCTGTACACGAAACACCAGTAACCAAACAATTTGCTTTACCATCGGTTCTAGTTGTGAAAAACCGAGTGTATTTTTCATCCGTTGGTTTTAACTTCCGACCACGAAACCCACATGCAACAGCATTAGGTATAATAGTGTCCAATGTAATACCACGATCTTCTGGTACGGTTACATTCGGAATATTTGTCCAATAATACCTTTCTCTGTTCTGAGTAGATACTAACGAACTATTAATGAAAATCGGTTCAACACCACAATACTTTGTGATTACATCCAAATAATCCCTTTTCATTTTCACGTTCTCCAAAAGGAATTTAACATTTGGGTTGAATTGTTTTACATGATTGTAAATGTCAATGAAGACAAAGAACAATTTTGACCGAGGGTCATTGAAAGCCAGCTGTTTACCCATAA
>JBJSYX010000098.1:0-3299 GCA_046090005.1 Methylomonas sp.
CGCAATCGCAACCTGATTTCAAATTGATTGATTTAACTGCGCTGGTTCGGGAAGCCTGTATGGATTGGGTGCCTAGAGCATTGGAGCGAGATATGGATTTGGGATTTGAAGCCAAACAGGCTTTGATTCAGGTGAAAGGTGATCCGGTTTTGCTGCGCGAATTGTTGAGTAACCTGCTCGATAATGCCATTGCTTATGGCAAGGTCGGTGGTCATATTAGTGTCAAAATTCAGCTTGAGGCTAACTCTGATGTGGTGTTGAGTGTCGAAAATGAAGGCCGAAGTATTGCTGTTGACGAGCAGGAAAAGATTTTTGAGCGGTTTTATCGAATTCAGGGCACTCTTGGTGATGGCTGCGGTTTGGGTTTAGCCATCGTCAAAGAAATTGCTGATTTACATTCAGCAAAAATCAAAATTGAGCCGCTGAGCGCAGTTATCAGTGGGGTGCGGATTGCTGTGCAGTTTAGTTAAGTCTTATTGTTCCCCCTTGTCTAAAAGCTAACCAACAGCATGGTTTGTTAGCTTCCCAAAAGCCTCTAACCGGTTCTTGAAAGGTTTATGTAAGCTTCAAGCGCTAGGATGTTTGTTCAATCAAAACTTGCAGTCAGGCAATTTAGCTTAGCGACAAATTTTTTGCTTGATTGATCAATTATGAGATTAACGGTTGAAGTTCTTGGTGTTCTCAATATATAGTATTGATTCGATACTAATCCACCTTTGATCATAATAATAAATTGGCTTCTTAAAGGATTTTTTATGCACACACCTTCCAAATTACTACTCGAGAATAAAGCTTGGTCGCAAGATATGATTGCTCGCCAGCCTAATTACTTCAATGAATTAGCCAAAGAGCAACGACCTGAATTTTTGTGGATAGGCTGTGCAGATAGCCGAGTGCCTGCTGAAACCGTTGTCAATGCTCAGCCGGGTGAAATTTTTGTTCACCGCAATATTGCTAATCAAGTGATTACCACTGACTTTAATTGCCTGAGTGTTTTGCAATATGCGATTTCGGTTTTAAAAGTAAAGCATGTGATTGTTTGTGGGCATTATGGTTGTGGCGGGGTTAAGGCAGCGATGCAGCCGCAAAGTGCGGAGTTGTTGATTGCTAATAAGTGGTTATTGCATATTAAAGATGTCTATCGTTTTCATCAGGAAGAGTTGGAGTCGATCGATCCGGTGAAAAAAATTGATCGCTTGGTTGAGTTGAATATTATTGAACAGGTTTATCGTTTGGCTCATACCTCGATCATTCAATCCGCTTGGAAACATGGCCATAAACCTTCCATTCATGGTTGGGTGTACGGTTTGAATGATGGCTTGATTAACGAATTGATTAAGCTGGATCACAACACGCAAATCAATCCTATTTATCGCTATGCCGATTAATGTTTTGTGACAGGGATTAACTAATGAAAACAGAACTTAATTTTTATCTCAGTCGTTTACGTTACGACTTACCCGCCAGTATTGTGGTGTTTTTGGTGGCTTTGCCTTTGTGCTTAGGAATTGCTTTGGCGTCTGGTGCGCCGTTGTTTTCGGGAATTATTGCCGGTTTGGTTGGCGGCGTGATTGTTGCTTGGGCTAGTGGTTCGCAGTTAAGCGTTTCTGGGCCTGCGGCGGGCTTAACCGTGATTGTGTTTAATGGTATTGAAACCTTGGGTGGTTTTGGTGGCTTTTTATTGAGTTTGTTGTTTGCTGGTGGTTTACAAATTGTTTTGGGTTTTTTAAGAGCCGGTTTAATTGGCGCATTTTTTCCGGCCGCAGTGATTAAAGGTATGTTGGCGGCGATTGGTTTAATTTTGATCATTAAGCAAACGCCACATGCGACTGGTTATGACGCCAGTTATGACGGTGACGAAAGTTATATGCAGGAAACAGCTGGCTCCAGTTTTTTTGAATTATTTCAATCAATTGAAGCGATTACACCGGGGGTTACCTTGGTGAGTGTGGTGGCGTTGCTGATTTTGATTATTTGGGAAACGCCGCTAATTAAACGTGTTGCCATGTTACGCTTGATTCCTGGTCCTTTGTTAGCGGTGGCGTGGGGGATTAGCTATAACAGCTTGGCGCTGAAATTTATGCCGGAGTGGGTGATTGGTGTTCAGCATCAGGTCAATTTGCCAGCATTGGGTAGCGCTGGTGCCTTTATTGAACAATTGCGCTTACCGGATTTTAGCTATCTGACCAATCCCAAGGTCTACAGTATTGCCGCGACTTTGGCGATTATTGCCAGTTTAGAAACCTTATTGAGTGTTGAAGCGGTTGATAAACTCGATCCACTTAAACGTATTTCGCCGACTAATCGAGAATTAAAAGCGCAAGGTTTAGGCAATATGATTAGCGCTTTGATGGGGGGGTTACCGATTACCGCTGTGATTGTGCGTAGCTCGGCCAACATTAACGCCGGTGGTCAAACCCGCGTTGCCTGTTTCTTTCATGGGGTTTTATTATTAGTTAGTGTGTTATTTTTTGCCGAATTTTTAAACACCATTCCTTTAGCCTGTTTGGCGGCGATTTTGTTGCAAACCGGTTATAAACTGGCAAAGCCGAGCTTGTTTTTAGAGTTTTATCGCAAAGGCTGGAATCAGTTTGTGCCGTTTGCGATTACCGTATCGGCGATTTTAATCACCGATTTGTTACAGGGAATTGCGATTGGCATGGCTTGTGGTTTCTTTTTTGTCTTAAAAGCCAATTATCACCAAGCAATTACCTTGGTTCAGCATGGTTCACATTATTTGCTGCGCTTACATAAAGATGTGTCGTTTTTGAATAAAGCTTTATTGCGGCAGTCATTAAACAACGTGCCTAATGATAGTGATTTGATTATTGATGGGGTTAAAGCGCAATTTATCGATCACGATATTTTAGAAACCATTGCCGATTTTATTTCGTCAGCAGCGGAGCGAAATATTACTGTCGAATTGAATGGCTTGGAGTTGGCTGGGATTCAGCTAGGATCAGGGCACTAGAGCGTGTTCAACGAGGCTGAGAAATTAGCCTCGTTTTTTAGCTTGCAGTAATGAAAGATCACCACAATCCTCAAGCTTGTTAATGACAGTTTCAGGAATAAAAAAGCGGCAATTTTGCAGTAAGCAAATTGTGGATCAACAAATCTCACCAGCCTGCCAGCTGCTTCGTCAGTCTGCGCCGAATCTAATGATTAAAGCGGATCAGCATAATTTCAAACAAAAAGTCGGTACTGTCCCTGATGACTTTAATTTTGGCCTGGGTTTTATTTTCTAATGATTTGCCATAACTGTCAGAAGCGGTGGCAAGCTAAAGCCAATGCGCGATTAG
>JBJSYX010000099.1:0-2927 GCA_046090005.1 Methylomonas sp.
TAATACATTATGAACACCCACCACTTCGAATACAGCCCGCATAGCCCCACCAGCAATAATACCAGTACCGTTCGAGGCTGGCTGCATATAGACTTTTGCAGCCCATGTATTTGACATTACAGAATACTGTAATGTCCCATCTTTAAGAGCAATTTTTTTCATACTTTTTCTTGCTTGCTCTAAAGATTTTTGGATTGCGACAGGCACTTCACGCGCCTTTGCAACACCGTAACCAACACGACCATCACCATCACCAACAACCGTCAATGCAGCAAAGCCGAAAACACGCCCACCCTTAACTACTTTAGCAACACGTCTGACGTTTACTAATTTTTCTTGCAAGCCATCTGTACTACCTTGAGCAGGTACTGTAGCCATAATATTCTCCTAAAACTTCAAGCCAGCTTCGCGCGCGGCATCAGCCAATGCCTTAACGCGACCGTGATATTTAAAACCGGAACGATCAAATGCAACCTCAGTCACACCTGCTGCAATTGCTTTTTGAGCAATTGATTTACCTACTTCAACAGCAGCACTTATGTTGCTTGTATTTTTTAGTCCGCTTTTAATATCAGCTTGAACAGTCGATGCAGCAGCAACGGTAGATTTACCATCAACACTCAAAACTTGTGCATAAATGTGTTGCGAAGTTCTATGTATAGTCAATCTATTAATTTCAAATTTTTTGATCTTGCTGCGCAACTTCAGTGCACGTTTTAATCTTGCAGATTTTTTATCCACCTCGTTACCTATTTTTTCTTGGCTTCTTTTCTAGCAACATATTCGTCAGCTATGCGAACACCTTTACCTTTATAAGGCTCTGGTGGACGAAAACCTCTAATCTCTGAAGCTACCTGACCAACTTTTTGCTTATCGCTACCTTTAACCAAAAGCTCGGTTTGCGATGGTAATTCAATGGTAATTCCTTCAGGAATTATATATTCAACAGGATTCGAATACCCCAGAGCCAAAGTCAATAGATTATCTTTAACTTGTGCTCTATAACCGACGCCTACAAGAAGCATTCTTTTGACAAAACCCTCAGAAACACCTTTAACAATATTATTAATTGATGCTCTTGCTGTACCAGCTTGTGATTTTGCTTCCTTAGAATTTGCGTCCCATACTACTTTAATAGATGAAGAATCAATTTCTAAATCAACGTCACTTCTTAGATTAAATGACAGTTCGCCTAATTTTCCTTTAACCACCACCAGATTATCATTCAAATTAACTTCAACACCTGATGGAATGCTGATTGGTGCGTTTGCAACTCTTGACATTTTATTTCCCCAATTCCTAGCAAACTGTGCAAATTACTTCGCCACCATGACCAATTGCCCGTGCAGCACGGTCTGTCATTACACCATTGGAAGTAGAAACTATAGCAATACCCAAACCACCTAAAACTTTAGGAAGTTCATCTTTTGATTTATAAATTCTTAATCCTGGTCTGCTTACTCTTTTTACACTCTCAATAACAGGCACACCATTGAAGTATTTCAATTCGACTATCATCACAGAATGATTACCATCAAGTTCTACACGATAATCTAGGATATAGCCTTCTTCTTTTAAAACTTTAGCAATTGAAACCTTCAGTTTTGACGAAGGCATTCTTACATTTTTTTTACCAGCAGATTGACCATTTCTAATTCTGGTCAGCATATCCGCTATTGGATCGGTCATACTCATAACTATTACTCCAAAACTCGACAGGAAATTACCAACTGGCTTTTGTTAAACCTGGGACATCACCGCGCATAGTTGCTTCTCTCAACTTGTTACGGCTTAAACCAAATTTTCTGTAATAACCATGCGGTCTACCTGTGAGATTACATCTATTACGAAGCCTTGATCTACTTGAGTCTCTTGGCAGTTTTTGTAATTGTAATTGAGCAGACTCTTTATCTTCGTATGATGCGTTCGGTGAACGTATTATCTCTTTCAGAGCATTTCTTTTTGCATCAAACTTCTGAATTAATTGTGCACGTTTTGCTTCACGCGCAATCATTGATTTTTTTGCCATGTCACAAGCCTTAGTTTTTGAATGGAAATTCGAAATGCTTCAACAAAGCCAAACCTTCTTGATCGGTTTTAGCTGTTGTAGTAATGCATATATCCATACCACGAAGCGCATCGATTTTATCGTAATCAATCTCAGGGAAAATAATTTGCTCTTTTACACCCAAAGTATAATTACCACGACCATCAAAGCTTTTTGGACTCATGCCACGAAAATCGCGAATACGAGGAATCGATATAGTAATTAAGCGATCAAAAAACTCATACATTTTATCGCCGCGCAACGTGACTTTACATCCTATAGGCATATCGTCACGAATCTTGAAACCTGCAATTGATTTTCTGGCCAATGTAACTACTGCTTTTTGCCCTGCAATTTTCTCCATATCGGATACAGCTGATTGCAATATTTTTTTATCCGCAATTGCCTCACCAACCCCCATATTAAGGGTAATTTTGGTGATTTTTGGCACCTGCATAATTGACTTGTAACCAAATTCCTTCTGTAAAGCAGGAACAATTTCCTGCTTATATTTTGCTTCTAATCTAGCCATTTTATACCCCTTATAAATTCACTAACTCATTAGTCGATTTAAAATATCTGACTTTTTTTCCATCATCAGATACTCTAAAACCAACTCGGTCGGCTTTTTTTGTTTTGGGGTTATAAAGGGCTACATTAGAAATGTGAATCGGCATATCTTTTTCTACAATTCCACCAGATACACCTAAAGCCGGATTACCACGCTGATGTTTTTTCACGGTATTAATACCTTCAAGCTGGACTCTACCATCATCAAGGATTCTGGTAACTTTACTTTGCTTACCTTTATCTTTGCCTGTGATTACAACAACATCATCGCCTTGTTTTATTTTCTGCATATTTTTGTTCCTAATAAACT
>JBJSYX010000100.1:0-4943 GCA_046090005.1 Methylomonas sp.
TAGCCAATTTTAAATCGGCGCTGAACGCTGGAAATTGAGGCTTTACGCGAATCGGTAACAAAAGCCACCGCTTCATCATACAAACTATCCATTTCTGCACCTTCACCATCGGCGCTGGCAATTTCACCAGTATCAGAACGCTCTTGAGTAATCTCATCCAAATAATTAGTCGGACCGGTTTTTTTCAAGAACTCAACCACCCGATGCACTTCATGATCATCAACAAAAGCCCCGTGAGCACGTAAAGGAATGCTGGTACCGGATGGTAAGAACAACATATCACCATTCCCTAACAACGCTTCTGCGCCACCTTGGTCGATAATGGTTCGCGAATCGATGCGTGATGATACTTGGAATGAAATACGAGTTGGTACGTTGGCTTTAATCAAACCGGTTAAGACATCCACTGAAGGTCGCTGAGTTGCCAATACTAAATGGATACCAGCAGCACGCGCTTTTTGCGCTAAACGGGCAATCAGTTCTTCAACTTTTTTACCAACCACCATCATCATGTCGGCTAACTCGTCGATCACAATCACGATACTGGGTAATGTCGTTAGCGTTGGGTAGTCTTCTAGCTGGACGGGCGTTTCTGGTCTGAATAATGGGTCACGAATCGGTTTACCATTAGTTTCAGCCTCTGTCACCGCAAGGTTATAACCCGCTAGATTTCTGACGCCAACTTTGGACATTAATTTATAGCGGCGTTCCATCTCAGCAACTGCCCAACGTAGCGCATTTTGGGCATCCTTCATGTCAGTAACAACAGGCGTTAATAAATGCGGAATGCCCTCGTAAACTGACAATTCCAACATTTTCGGGTCAATCATGATTAAGCGCACTTCATCCGGCTTGGCTTTGTATAGCAAACTCAGAATCATGGTATTAATCGCTACTGACTTACCGGAACCTGTGGTGCCCGCAACCAAGGCATGAGGCATTTTGCCTAAATCAGCTACCACCGGCGTACCGGAAATATCTTTGCCCATCGCGATACTGAGTTTGGATTTGGCACCTTCAAATTCATCAGATACCAATAAATCCCGTAATGAAACCATTTCACGTTCTTGGTTAGGAATCTCTAAACCAATTACTGATTTGCCTTCAATAATTTCAACGACACGGACACTGGTCACCGATAAACCACGCGCCAAATCTTTGGCTAAGCCAGTAATTCGACTGCCTTTAACACCAGCAGCTAAACGCAATTCAAACCGAGTGATAACAGGCCCCGGTAAAACCGCTTCAACTTCTACCGAAATACCAAAATCTTGTAGAACTTCTTCTACCCGTCTTGAAAGCTCTTGCAACTCAGCTTTGGAATAACGCTTTACTTTGATTTCACGCTTATCTAGCAAAGATAAGGTAGGCAAGGCATTGATATATTGATTACCATCAAAACCTTCTGTGGCTTTAATGTCTTTCTTACGGACGGGTTTAAACACCTCGGGTTCTTGTAAAACCGGTTGTTCTACCTTTTTAAGAATTTGTAACTTGGATTTCTTAGGCTTTTCTTCGGGGTCCAATTGGCTGTCAGTTATCACCGGCTTTGACTTTTTATTTTCAAAACGGGCAACACTAATTGTGTTTGGTTCGTCATCATTACGATAACGCTGTGAGCCTGTAACCGCCTGTTGTCCAGCAAAAGAAAATAGAGCTAAGGTCCATTTTCCAACCGAATTCATCAGTGCAAACCAAGATAAACCGGTTAAAAAAGTTATCCCAACCAAAAACAGTAATTGCAAAAATAATATCGACCCCGAATTTCCCAATAAATGCTCCAAAGACTCCCCCACTTCACGCCCGACAATTCCACCAGGACTATCTGGCAAATGCAGCTTGGTTCTTAGGAAATGAAAATGCATAAAAAAGATTGCTGAACCGGCAATCATCGTCGCGACAAATCCGGTGGCACGAACAGCAATTTGGGCGCTTGTTAAGGGCTGATCATGGGGCGTAAATAACAAATAGCCATACCAAAAAATCATTATCGGAATCAGATAAGCCATAACCCCTAAGTAACTCAGCATAAAATCTGCTAACCACGCACCCACTAATCCACAAGCATTATGAACGGATTTAATAGAGGTACTATGATTCCAACTAGGATCTTGGAGATTGAAGGTGATTAAGGCGATTAAAAAAAACAGCGCGAAGCTTGAAAGCCCTAAAAATACAATCTCTCGATAACCTCGCATCGATTTTTCTTCAACAACAGCAACCATGAGTAAAGGTTCTCAATAAAGCTCTAAAAAACAAGATTATAGATTATAAAGATGATAACTCGCATGAAATGGCTTAAATCTAACATCAATCAGTTTAAGCGGTTTAATCGCTGTTGAATTGTCCGTATAATTTTCACATCTTAATTAATGGAGCATCAATCATGGCTGACACAAAACATTGCCAACTTTTAATTTTAGGTTCTGGCCCTGCTGGCTACACTGCGGCAGTTTACGCTGCTCGCGCTAACCTTAACCCAGTCATGATTACTGGTATGCAACAAGGCGGTCAATTAACGACCACCACCGAAGTCGATAACTGGCCGGGTGATGTCGATGGTGTTCAAGGCCCGGAATTAATGGAAAGAATGCGTTTACATGCAGAGCGTTTTGCGACTGAAATTATTTTCGACCACATCCACACTACCGATTTATCAAAACGCCCATTCACGTTAACTGGTGATGCAGGGGTTTACACCTGCGATGCTTTAATTATTGCAACCGGCGCATCGGCAAAATATTTAGGTTTACCTTCTGAAGAAGCGTTCAAAGGCAAAGGGGTCTCGGCTTGCGCGACTTGCGATGGTTTTTTCTATCGTAATAAACCGGTAGCGGTGATTGGTGGTGGTAATACAGCGGTTGAAGAAGCCTTATATTTATCAAATATTGCTTCTGAAGTGATCGTGGTTCATCGCCGCGACAAATTCCGTTCTGAAAAAATCTTGTCGGATAAATTGATTGAAAAATCTAAAACCGGCAATGTGCGTATCGAATGGAATCATCAGCTAGATGAGGTATTAGGTGATGATATGGGGGTCACTGGCTTACGCATCAAGAATGTTAACGACAGAAGTACCCAGGAAATTGATGTGCATGGGGTGTTTATCGCGATTGGTCATACGCCTAATACTGATATTTTCTCAGGCCAATTAGAAATGGATCACGGTTACATCGTAGTTAACAGCGGTATCAAAGGTAATGCAACTGCAACCAGTGTTGCGGGTGTCTTCGCTGCTGGCGATGTGATGGATTCGCATTACAAACAGGCGATTACATCAGCAGGCGCTGGTTGTATGGCGGCACTGGATGCCGAAAAATTTTTAGACGAGTTAAATTAAGCGACTAAATTTGTACGCGCTAACCAGACAGGTTAGCGTGATTCAATGTTCCTACCTTTTATGCAACTCACTCAACTTGACCCAACTAGGCCAGACCAGCGATTTCCAGAGTTACGCGAGGCATTAACAGACCCTAACGGTCTTTTAGCCTTTGGCGGTTGTTTGTCCACAACTCGTTTGATCAATGCGTATCGACAAGGTATTTTCCCTTGGTACAACTCGGGCGAACCGATTTTGTGGTGGTCACCTGATCCGCGTTTAGTGGTATATCCTGGTCGAATTAACATCTCGCGCAGTTTGAATAAAACACTCCGTAAACAATTATTTGAAATCCGTTTTGACAGCGCATTTATTGATGTCATGAAGGCTTGTGCGGAGCCGAGAACTAATGGTGCCGGTACATGGATTAGCGCGGATATGCTATCAGCGTATCTAGCCTTACATCAAAAAGGTTTAGCACATAGTGTTGAAGCATGGCAAAACGACGAGTTAGTCGGCGGTTTGTATGGTGTGGCGATTGGTCAAGTATTTTTTGGCGAATCGATGTTTCATCGTCGCACCGATGCATCCAAAGTAGTATTTGTACACCTAATTCAGCAGTTAAAAGCGTGGGGTTATCAATTAATTGATTGTCAGGTAAGCAGTGAACATTTATTAAGTTTAGGCGCTGAAGAAATTTCTCGTTCGGCTTTTCGCAATTTACTTGATAAATTTTGCTATCAATCGCCCAATCCTGAGGCTTGGCCATCATGATTTCAGTACCATTATGGCTATCGAATCCACACGACTGCAGTTATCTCGATGACAAAATTGCTCAATCAGTGGTGGTATCTGAAGCATTTGTTTTAGACACACTGATTTATTCACGCTTGATTGAACAAGGTTTTAGACGCAGTGGCGACCAAGTCTACGCACCACATTGTCCTTCATGCCAAGCATGTATTCCCAGTCGGATTGCTGTCGCTGATTTTAAAGTAGATCGCAAACAAAAACGTTGCTGGCAAAAAAATCAAGTAACCGAAGTGACGATTAAACCGCCTAAATTTGAAATTGAGCATTTTCAATTGTATCAACGCTATCAGGCTGAACGACATGATAAAGCCGATAACAAACCAATTAGTAAGCAGGACTATATTGAGTTTTTAAGTAGTAGTTGGTGTAACACTTGGTTTGTTGAATTTAGGATTAACCAGCAGTTAACCGCAGTTGCGATAGTTGATGTTTTAGATAATGGATTATCGGCAGTTTATACTTTCTTCGATCCGATATTTGCTCGGTATAGCCCTGGAGTATTTGCAGCATTGTGGCAAATCGAACATGCAAAACATTTAAATTTTGAATATGTTTATTTAGGTTTTTGGATTAAAGATTGTCGAAAAATGCTTTATAAAAACCAATATCAGCCATTGCAAGGTCTTATTAATCAGCAATGGCAAACTGTTTAGTTATTTATTAAACCAATGAGGAGATAATTTCTCAAGCAATAGGATAAGCAAAAAATGCACCATGTTAATGATGATTAAAAATGACAGGCGAAAAAAAAGCCCCTCTATTGCTAGAGGGGCTTTTGTGATAAGAGCTTGGCGATGACCTACTTTCACAT
>JBJSYX010000101.1:0-2046 GCA_046090005.1 Methylomonas sp.
GACTGGCCGGTGATTACCCAAACCGCTGGTAACGCGCGCCGCGTCAATATTGATACTTTGAGTAAAGCCGACATCGCCGCATGGCAACCTGGGGAAGCCTTATTGCTTAGCGGCACGATGCTGACCGGACGCGATGCGGCACACAAAAAACTGGTGGATTTATTAGCCAGTGGCGAAGGTTTACCGGCTGGCGTTGATTTCAATAACAAATTTATCTACTACGTCGGCCCCGTTGATCCGGTGCGTGATGAAGTTGTCGGTCCCGCTGGCCCGACCACCGCGACACGCATGGACAGCTTTACCGATAAAGTATTAGCCGAAACCGGCTTATTAGGCATGATAGGCAAAGCCGAACGCGGCGCGGTTGCCTTGGAAGCGATTAAAAAACATCAAACAGTGTATTTAATTGCTGTGGGTGGTGCGGCGTATTTGGTCTCTAAAGCCATTCGTCAATCCCGAGTCGTGGCGTTTCCTGAGTTGGGTATGGAAGCGATACACGAATTTGTCGTCGAAGATATGCCGGTGACGGTGGCAGTTGATAGTCGCGGTGAGTCGATACACAACACTGCGCCAGTGATTTGGAAGGCGAGGATTGCGGAAGGGAAGTAAATTCTATTTTCAATGATTGGAGTCGGTTCGGCTCCAATCAAATTTTACTCATTCTCTTGGTTGATTAATCAAGATTGTTAACCATACTTGAAGCACGATACATCAACCGATTGTTTTAACGATTCATCATTAAAACAATTGATCTGAAAGTTTTTGTCTGTGCAGGTTAAGCATGGGATTGGTTTTTACTAAGAAACTGAGTTTGGTTGCCAGTATTTATCTTGTGGCATATAGGCTGGTTGTCGCAGATACCGCTAGTGACGAATACCAACGTCAACGTGCTCGAGAGCAGCAACTTCGAGAGCGACAAGAATCAGTACCGGATGTGCATTTGCAGGAAACTCCAAGCCAAACTGCGATGGATAGTCTTAATCAAAACGAAACACCGTGTTTCGTTATTGATGAAATCCGCTTACAAGGCGAAGCTGCCGAGCAATTTCAATGGGCTTTGTCAGCAGCCTTTGAAAATCGGCAAGGCGATAGTGATGAGCAGCTGCCGCTTTGTCTAGGCAGCAAAGGGATTAATCTCATCATGCAACGGGTACAAAATGCGATTATTGCCAAAGGCTATGTTACTACTCGGGTATTAGCTCAAAGCCAAGACCTGAAAACCCGCTTATTAACACTCACTTTAATCCCCGGTCGTATCCATTCAATTCGTTTTGCCGATGGCACCAGTGCCACAGCTCATGTTTGGAATAGCTTGCCTGCCAACGCTGGTGACTTATTAAACCTACGCGACATTGAACAAGCTTTGGAAAACTTTAAACGGCTACCGACTGTCGAAGCCGACATCCAGATTACTCCGGCCGAAGGCAACGAAGCCAAACCCGGTGAAAGTGATTTGGTGATTCAATGGCGACAAGCTTTTCCATTACGCTTGAGTGTTGCGGCGGATGATTCCGGCAGTCGGCCGACTGGAAAATATCAAGGCAATCTCACTACCTCGCTTGATCACCTATTGACCTTAAATGATTTGTTTTATCTCAGTTTTAATCACGATTTAAGCGGCGATAACCGCGATCCACATGGCACTCGCGGTTACACCCTGCATTATTCTGTGCCTTATCAATACTGGCTGATGAGCTTTACCGCTGCCCAAAATCATTATCACCAAACCGTGGCCGGAGCTCATCAGGATTATTTATACAGCGGTGAAAATGAAACTGGTGAAGTCAAATTGTTACGCTTGATTTATCGCGATGCCAAACGCAAAACCAGTCTGTCATTACGCGGTTGGTATCGGGCCTCACAAAACTTCATTAATGATACCGAAGTGCAAGTTCAACGCAGACGAATGGCCGGTTGGGATGCTGGTATTAGTCATAAGGAATTTATCGGTTCCGCTAGTTTGGATTTTAACTTCAATTACAAACAAGGCACACGCTTGATGAATGCCTTGCCCGCACCAGAAGAATTATTCAACGAAGGCACCGC